>JAGABD010000064.1 GCA_017614795.1 Bacteroidales bacterium | reverse complement strand
TCGGCAAGTTCCTGGATTTCAATTCGGACGCCCCCAACAAGGCGGAGCTGGTGAACAACTACGACTGGATGAAGGACTACACTTTCATCAACTTCACCCGCGACATCGGCAAGCTCATCACCGTCAACTATATGATGAGCAAGGACTCCGTGAAAAAGCGCCTCAGCCGCGACTCCTCGGAGGGAATGAGCTTCACCGAATTCACCTACCAGCTTCTCCAGGGCTACGATTTCCTCTACCTCTATGAACACAGGGACGTGCAGCTCCAGCTCGGCGGAGCGGACCAGTGGGGCAACATCACCACCGGCACCGAACTCATCCGCCGCGTGCTCGGAAAGGAAGCCCACGGACTCACCTGCCCGCTCATCACCAAGGCCGACGGAGGCAAGTTCGGCAAGACCGAGAAGGGCAACGTGTGGCTCGACCCGCAGCGCACCACTCCCTACCAGTTCTACCAGTTCTGGCTCAATGTGAGCGACGAAGACGCTCAGCGCTATATCAAGATATTCACGATGCTCGACCGCGAGACCATCGAGGCCGCGATAGCGGAGCATCTCCAGGACCCCGGACGCAGGAGCCTCCAGAAGCTTCTGGCGAAGGAAGTCACCGTAATGGTGCACGGCGAGGCCGAGTACGAGAAGGCGGTGGCCGCAAGCCAGATGCTCTTCGGCAAGAGCACGGGAGAGGACCTTCGCAAGCTCGACGAGCGCACCTTCCTCGAAGTCTTCGACGGAGTGCCCACCTTCGAAATCAGCCGCGCCGACCTTCCCTGCGGAGCGCTCGACCTGCTCGCGGTGAAAACCGCCGTCTTCCCCTCCAAGGGCGAAGCGCGCAAGATGATCCAGGGCAACGGCTTCAGCATCAACAAGGACAAGTTCACCGACTGGGCCGGAGAAATCGGCGAGAAGGACATCATCGACGGCAAATACATCCTCGCCCAGAAGGGCAAGAAAGACTATTATATCATCATCGTAAAGTAATGGAAACCGCTTTCAGCACACGCCAGCTCAAGGTTGGTCGCGAGATTCAGAAGGACCTCGCGGAGATTATCCGCAGCAAGGGAATGGCCGCTTTCGGCGGCGCGATGGTGACGGTCAGCGAGGTTCGCGTAAGCCCCGACCTTTCGCTCGCGAAAGTCTACGTGAGCATCTTCCCGTCGGAAAAACAGCACGACGTGATGGAGCTCCTCGGCAAGAACGTGCGCCTCTACCGCGGCGAACTCGGCCATCAGGTCGGCAAGCAGCTTCGCATCGTGCCTGAACTGGCGTTCTACCTCGACACCACCATCGACTACGCCGAACACATCGAAGAACTTCTGAAGAAGTGAGACTGCCTCTCTACATAGCCTTCCGTTATCTTTTCGCCCGCAAATCGCACAATGTCATAAACATCATCTCGGCGATAAGCGCGGTGGGAATGACGATAGGCACGGCGGCGCTCATCCTCATACTTTCTGTCTACAACGGCTTCGACGGCATCATCAAGGCAAACCTCAACGACGTCGATTCCGACCTTCGCATAGTTCCCGCGCAGGGCAAGCTCTTCGTTCCGGAGGGCCCGGCCTTCGACAAGCTCTACGACGACAGCCGCATCGGCACCATCTCCAGCCTTCTGGAGGACGATGTCTTCGTCAGCTACTACCAGATGCAGGGACTTGCGCGCGCCCGCGGCGTGGACGTCATCTACGAGGAAGAAAGCCGGATGCCCGCACACGTGGCAAAGGGAGAGTGGTTCCTGCACAGGGGCGACCTGCGGTATGCCGCGGTTGGTGTCGAGCTCGCGCAGAAGATGACCATCGACCCGCGCTGGAGCAAGCCCATCGAGCTCTGGTATCCCGAGCGCGAGGGCCGCATCTCCCCCGCCAACCCCGCTTCTTCGCTTCGCAACGAGAGCGTCCTCCCCTCCTGTCTGGTCGCCCTTAACGCGGAGATAGACGCTTCGCTTCTGATCGTGCCCATCGAGACGATGCGCTCGCTTCTCGGTTGCACCGACGAGGTTTCGGCCGTGGACCTTTGGTTCGCCCCGGGCCTTTCGGGCCGCGAGCAGAGGCGCTTCACCCGCGAACTGCACCGCGGTCTCGGCGACGGATTCGTCATCCAGGACCGCTACCAGCAGCATATCGGCCTCTACAAGATGATGCGCTACGAAAAGGCCGCCATCTTCTTCATACTTCTCTTCGTGGTGATAATAATCGCCCTCAACATCTTCGGTTCGCTGTCGATGCTGATAATCGAGAAGCAGGAAGATATTGCCACGCTGCGTGCACTTGGCGCCGGAGATGCTCTGATAAGGCGTGTTTTCGTGCTCGAAGGATGGCTGATTTCCCTCCTTGGAATGGCCGTAGGGCTTGCACTGGGCGTCGGCCTCGCGCTGGCGCAGCAGCACTGGGGCCTGGTGAAGATGCCCGGCAACTTCCTGGTTAACGCCTACCCGGTGGTCCTGAACGGCGCCGATGTAGCGTTTACAGCCCTTGGGGTGGCTTTAATTGGATTGATCATCGCCGCCTTGCCCTCCGCGTCGGGCAAAGGGCGGCCCAGAGTCCCGCAGGGGTCACGCGCTGCGGCGATTGAATAACGTAATTTTGTATTATGAAACGTATTGCTATACTTTTTTCTGCAATAATTATGATTGCATCGTGTAAACAACAGCCGATCCAGTATCCCGAAACCCGCACGGACGGTACCGTGGACGAGTATTTCGGGGTGAAAGTGGAAGACCCTTACCGCTGGCTCGAGGATGACGCCAGCGAAGAGACCGCGGCCTGGGTGGAAGCCCAGAACAAAGTTACGGACGCCTATTTCAAGAGAATTCCTTTCCGCGACAAGCTGCTCGAGCGCCTGCAGCAGGTGAGCGACTACGAGAAGGTGGGCGTTCCCGTCCGCAAGGACAACGGCAAATGGTATTTCTACCGCAACAGCGGCCTGCAGAACCAATCGGTGATGTACGAGAGCGACTCCCCCGAGGGCGAGCCCCGCGTGTTCCTCGACCCCAATACTTTCAGCGAGGACGGCACCGTGGCCCTCAAGGGCACGTACTTCTCCAAGGACTGCCGCTATATGGCATACATCATCTCCCGCAGCGGAAGCGACTGGGAAGAAATTTACGTCAAGGATGTGCAGAGCGGCGAACTGCTTGAGGACCATATCGTCTGGGCGAAGTTCACCGGCGCTTCCTGGCACGGCGACGGGTTCTACTATGCGGCTTACGATGCCCCGGACGAGGCGCACGCATTCAGCAACGTCAACGAGTTCCACAAGATCTACTACCACAAGATTGGCACTCCCCAGAGCGAGGACAAGCTCTTCTACGTCAACAAGGCATATCCCAAGCGTTTCTACGTCCTCGGACTTGACGACGACGAGTCGCTGATGTTCCTTTACGAAGATGGCGCCGGCGCTGGCAACAACCTCTATATCAAGGATTTGCGCAAGGGCGTGGAGCCCGGCACAGGCGGCGGCCCGAAGGGCTTCACCGCGATGACCACCGATATGGACTACCAGTACAGCGTCATCGACACCGACGGCTCTACCATCTACATTCTCACCAACTGGAAGGCTCCCAAGTACCGCATAATGGTGGCGGACGCCTCCAGGCCCCAGATTTCCAACTGGAAGGAACTCATCCCCGAGAAGGATTACGTGCTCGAGGGCGCGCAGCTCGCCGGAGACAAGATGATCCTTTCCTACAACCAGGACGCCAGCACCCACGCATATCTCTGCGAACGCGACGGCTCCCGCCTCCAGCGGATTCCTCTTCCTTCGGTCGGCTCCGCCGGATTCGTCTCCAAGAAGGACGAGCCCTGGTGCTACTACAGCTTCAGTTCCTACACGGTGCCCGGCACCATCTACTCCCTCGACCTTGAGCACTGCACGTCACGGCTCTTCAAGGCTCCCGCGGTTGGATACAAGCTGGACGATTTCGTCTCCGAGCAGATCTTCTTCCCCAGCAAGGACGGCACCCGCATTCCTATGTTCCTCACCTATCGCAAGGACCTCAAGCTCCACGGCGACAATCCGGTGCTGCTCTATGGCTACGGCGGATTCAACGTCAGCATGGGCCCCTACTTCAGCGCGATCCGCATCCCCTTCCTCGAGAAGGGAGGAATCTATGCAGAGGTTATCCTTCGCGGTGGCGGAGAGTATGGCGAGGAGTGGCATCAGGCCGGTACCAAGATGAACAAGCAGAACGTCTTCGACGATTTCATCGCCGCGGCGGAATGGCTCTGCGAGCACAAGTGGACCTGCCCCGAGAAACTTGCCATCAACGGCGGCTCGAACGGAGGCCTGCTGGTAGGCGCCTGTATGGCCCAGCGCCCCGAACTCTTCGCGGTCGCAGTGCCCCAGGTCGGCGTTATGGATATGCTGCGCTACCACAAGTTCACCATCGGCTGGAACTGGGCGCCCGACTACGGCACCAGCGAGGACAGCCCCGAGATGTTCGAGTATCTGCGCGCCTACTCCCCTCTGCATAACCTGCACCCGGGAGTGCGCTACCCCGCCACGCTCATAACCACTGCCGACCACGACGACCGCGTGGTACCAGCCCATTCGTTCAAGTTCGCGGCAAGGCTCCAGGCCTGCGTGTCCGCCCCGGCTGACGGCTGCGCGCCTGCTGACGGCACTGCCTCCGCACCC
>JAGABD010000063.1 GCA_017614795.1 Bacteroidales bacterium | reverse complement strand
GCGGGTCGGCCGAGCGGATGCGGCTTTCAAGCAGGTCGATGGCTGCTGAGGCTGCTGAGAAGCGGGCGGCGACCGCGTTCTTTATCGCCGAGGCAAAGCGGTCCACCCTGGCCTTTTCCGAGGCGATCCTTCCAGCCGCGGCAAGGCGCAGGCGCGAGGCCGACGCGCTCAGCTTTTCGTCTTCGGCCGCCACGGCGTCTATGAACAGGTCCGCCAGCGCGGTCGGCGTCTTGACGTAATCGTACGCCACCATATCGGCGACGTGGTAGTCGCGGTCGTGGCCGATGGCGGTGAATACCGGGATGGGGCATTGGGCGATTGCCACCGCCAGGGTGTAGTCGTCGAAGCACGCCAGGTCCAGGGGCGACCCGCCGCCGCGGAGGATCAGCACTGCGTCATAGCCCCCGGCCGGCCTTGCCCCGACAGACGTCTCGCATTCGCTCGACCCCACCTCTCCGCTTTGCTGCGAGGTCCCCCCTCTTACGGCGCCGAGGGTGGCACGGTCTCCTGGGGCAAGCCGGCCGGAGGCCTCGACAATCGCAGACAACGCTTCTGATATTGACAGGGCCGCATCTTCGCCTTGCATCAGGGCCTCGAAGACTTCGACGCGGAACTTGAAACCGTAGGGGTTGGAGTCGAGATGGTTGCAGAAGTCGCCGAAACCGGCGGCGGTGCGCGAGGAAATCACGGCGAGGGAGAACGGCAGCGGCGGGAAGTCGAGGCGCTTCTGCCTCTCCATAAGCCCCTCCTTTTCAAGGAGTTCGATGGTCTTGCGCTTCTCCATCTCCGCGGCGCCGAGGGTGTATTGAGGCTCGAGCTCGTCGATTACCAGGGTGAGGCCGTAGAGCTCGCTGTAGCTCGCCTGCACCCGCGCGAGTATCTGCATACCGACCGCAAGTTCGCTGCCGGTCGCTTCGACGAAGGCCGCCCGGACGACGGAATAGACTCCCCTCCAGATTACCGCACGGGCCTTCGCGACCACCCTGCCGTCTTCGCTCTGGCAGAGCTCCAGATAGCAGTGGCCGTTCGGCTTCGCCTGCACCGCGGCTGTTTCCGCCCGCACCCACACTTTTTCGGGCAGGGCGTTCTCCACTCCGTCGCGGATGATGTCCTGCAGCTCAAGCAGGCTTATGTCATTGATATCGGCCATCGTATCTCTACAAATTTACGAAAATTTCGGAGTTTTTGTTTAAGTTTGCATACAATCGATGAGCACCGTTTCCGACATACGTCTGGAGTGCGCCGAGAATATGATTTCGGCGATACGCGAACTTGGTATCGTGCCCTTTTTCAAGAGCCCGGTGCCGGGGTATTCCATCCAGGAGATGACCTCTCCCGACCACTGGTTCGACAGCTCCGACGACCTGGGCCCGTGGGACTGGAAAATCGACGTGGTGCAGAGCGGCGACATAGCCTACGGAAAGTTCCTGTGCGGAGGCAAGGCCGGGTTCGCCACCGTGGAGTGGTACGCCCACCTTATGAACTGGCGCAGAAGCCAGCAGAAATACCGTCCCGATGCCAACGAGCGCCGCATCCTTGAGGTCCTGCGGGAGTCCGGCGACATAGGCAGCAAGGACATCCGTCAGCTCCTCGGAGTGAAGAAGGGGCCGGCGGACAATGTCGTTGCGAAGATGTCGCAGAAGACGCTGCTGCTGGTGGGCGACATCAGGCGCGTCTACAAGGGTCCTACGCTCTCGTACCAGGGATGGCAGACCTGCAGTTTCTGCACTCCGGAAGCTCTTTTCGGAGGAGATGCGGTTGGCGCCCCGGCCGGAGCTGGTGAGCGAGTGGCCGGCGGTTTTTCGGGCGGCGCGGCCGGGGAAGGGGCCATAGTTGGAGCACATGGCAAAGAAGCCGGAGCGCGCAGGGTATTTTTCGGCGGGTTCAGCCCCTTCAGCGACGACAATCCCCTGGACGTCGAATGCAGCCCCTCCGAGTCTCGGGCCAGGCTGGCGGAACACATCAAACAATCGCCCCTTGCGCCACGGAGAAAACTATCTCCCGACTATTGGACTAGGAGCTGCAATCGCAACTCACTGATTACCAAACAAATCCTTGTTTTACCTTCCAGTTAAACCGGGAAGGCAAAATGCTTATTTCTCTATAATTCAATTGGTTACGTTTGCAGGTTATAAGACAGCACGGACCAGCTGTTGGAGAAGGACGCAGTTCTATTTCTCAGCGATATAGAGTCGACAGATGCCGAGGGACAGGGCGCGATGGCGGCAGGCACGGAAACCAACCCCTTCAAGCGTCGCGAGCCACTCCTTCATTTTCGGGAACGCCAGCACCGAGGCGGGCAGATACTCGTAGGCACGGCGGTTGCCTGAAATTCTCCTTCCGACAAGAGGCAGAATCTTCGTGAAATAGGCGCGGTAGAGCCAGGCCACGGGCCTGCAAGACGGCACTCCGAGTTCCAGCATTATGAAGCGCCCGCCCGGTTTCAGCACCCGCAAGATCTCCCCGAGGCACTTCTCCCTGTCCTCGAAATTACGCACCCCGAACGCCACCGTCACGGCATCGAAAGAGCCGTCGGCATATCGCAGCGAAGCACAGTCGCCTTCCTCCGCCGAAACCACCTCCGCCAGCCCTGCCTCCGAGATTTTGCGGACCATCACCTCCAGCATCCCCGTAGAGATGTCGACGCCTGTCAGATGAAAGGGTGAAGGGGTACCAGCCACGTCCGACCGGCCGGAGCGCCGCACCTTCCTGCCCAAATACCGAGCCGCAGCGATGCAGAAATCGCCCGTGCCGCAAGCAACGTCCAGCACCCGGTAGCCAACCTTAGAACCAACCGCAGCCTCCGAACCAGCCTCCGAACCGGCCGCCGTGCCTGCATCCGAAGCAGACTCAACCGGCGACGGCAACTCCCTCAACGCGCGCCTTCTCCAGCACTTGTCGATGCCCAGCGAAGACAGGTGGTTGAAGGCATCGTACCCGGGCGCGATGTCGTCGAACATTTGGCGTATCTGTTCCTTTTTTGGCATAGGCGAAAGTCAAGCGCAAACAAGTCTAAGGAACCGGATCGTAACCGCTTCCTCCGCCGGGGCGGCAGCGCAGTATCCGCTTGAAACTCAGCCAGAAACCCTTGAACGGGCCATACTTCTTGAAAGCCTCCAGCGCATATTGCGAGCAGGTCGGAGTGAAGCGGCAGGTCGGGGGTTTGAGCGGAGAGATGCAGACCTGGTAGAAGCGGATCAGCAGCACGAAGGGGAAGATGAGTATTTTCTTCAGCAGTTCCACGTCAGAAAAGATATGCGCAGAAGCCGAGCGACGCCAGCACCGCCAGCGCGAAAGTGCTCATGACAAGCATGGGCAGAGCCGGGTCGAGACTGCGGCCCGAGCGGGTCCACACCATCCGCAGATGCAGTATGAACAGCGGCAGTACCGCGAAATAAATCCAATGTTTCCAGTCGGCGAAACGCAGGGCGCAGTAGGCAATCATACAGATCCAGCCGAGGCAGATGAGAACCGTCTGGTAGATGCGAGCCCTGTGAACTCCGAGCCGGATTGCGACCGTCCGCCTGTTGGGGGCGTCGGTTGCCATATCGCGTATGTTGTTGACGTTCAGCACGCCCATACTGAAAAAGCCGATGGCCGCGGCGGGCAGAAGCAGCTTCCAGCCGAGCAGGGTATGCGCACAGACGAAATACGAACCGGTCACGCTGACTATTCCGAAGAAAAGAAAAACATAAAGGTCTCCAAGCCCTCTGTAACCGTAGGGATTGCGTCCGAGCGTGTAACGCATAGCCGCCGCGATGGCGCAGCCGCCGAGCAGCAGCAGGCAGATGCTCTCCATACAAAGGAAAGTGCCGAAGGAGAGATGTATCATCGCGGCCCCGGAAACGCAGCAAGCGACCACCGCGCCGGCGATTAGGCCCTTCATTCCGCAGATTGTCAGCTCTCCCCCGTTGAGTCCGTAAGCGGGGCCCTGGCGCTCGGCGGTATCCGTGCCGTGAAGCACGTCGCCAAGCTCGTTGCAGAGGTTTGAAAGCACCTGGAGGCAGACCGTCGTCAGGCACACGAGCGCCACCACCCAGGGGTTTACCTGGAAGTCCGCCACGGCCAGCATCGAACCGAGTATCACACCCGCCAGCGAAAGCGGCAGGGTGCGAAGGCGCATCGAAGATATTGCTGCGGAAAACTTACTCATCGTCCGAAGGGTCCGCGTCGCGAACCAGCATTATCGAGAATTCGTAGAGCAGGTACAGGGGCAGAAACACCACCATCAGGGTGAAGGGATCGCCCGTCGGGGTGATAACGGCGGCGAGCACCAGAAGCACCACCACCGCGTGCTTGCGGTACTGACGGAGGAATGGCTTGCGAAGCACTCCGAGCTGCGAGAGCAGCCACGCAAGCATCGGCATCTCGAACACGAGGCCCATAATGAAAATCATCATCAGGAATATGCCCATATAGGAATTGAGCGATATCTGATTGACGATTTCCTGCGAAACCTGATACTGCGTAAGGAACTTGAAGATGATGGGGAAGACGATGAGATATCCCACCGCGCAGCCCAGATAGAAAAGCACCGTGCCGCCCAGGAAAGCGCTCTTCACTCCCTTTATCTCCTTGGGATAGAGGGCGGGCTTCACGAACACCCAAATCTGGTACATCAGGTAAGGGAAAGTGAGCACCAGCGCTATCCAGAGCGATGTGGTGATATGTGTCATAAACTGGGAGGCGACATTGATGTTGATGATGTTCACATCGCTCCCTGCGCCGTACATGAAGGCGAACCACTTGTATACGAAGAAGTCGGCGTGGGCCGGCCCGAGTATCCAGGCGTCAAAAACGTGAGGCAGGGCGACAAAGCACCCCACCAAAACAATAAAAAGGACTATTATTACACGCAGAAGGCACCACCTGAGCGCTTCCAGATGGTCCCAGAAGGACATTTCCTCCATTATTCCTTATCGTTGTCTGCCTTGTTGATTTCGTCCTCGACTTCGTGCATCCCCTTCTTGAAGCTCTTGACGCCCTTGCCAAGGCCGCTCATCAGTTCGGGAATCTTTTTGCCGCCGAAAAGAAGAAGCACTACCAGAGCGATAATAAGGATTTCCCAAACTCCGAAGTTCTGAAAAAGTAAAAGAGATTTCATATTGTTTCGTTATTAATATCCTCTAATCCCCACAAATATAGCAAAAATCCGGATAAAAAAGGCGGGACGCCTCCCGACGTCCCGTCCTTTTGATAAACTGAGAAACTAAACTGTTGGAATGAAGTTACTTCCTGGGCTGTACGGGATGGGGGTCCCCGGGTTCATCGACACCGGGACGGGGTCCGCCGGGACGCTGTCCGCCACCCTGGCCGCCGAGACGGCCTATCTGCTGTTTGCGGAAGCCTTCTTCGGCAATGTAGAGCTTCGCGGTCTTGACAGGCCCTACGACCTTGATGAACTGGTCGGCGTACGATGCCATCACGTCCTTCTTTTCGCCACGCGCCTTGGTGTACTCCTTGACGAGTTTTCCGACTTCGGCGTCAGCCGCTCCTTCCTTGATGGCGGCCTTGACGGCCTTCATCTTCTCGCCGACAGCCTTGTTGGCTTCTTTGAGTTCGGCCTGTGCCTTGTTGTAGACGGGCCAGAATACCTGGGCCTCTTCGGGAGTCAGCTCAAGCTGAGTGGTGATGTAAGCGATTTTTTCCGCCTGGATCCTTTCCTTCTGCTGTTTGCGGAATTCCGCTCCCCTTCCGGGCTTTCCCTGATTCGCGGGAGCCTGTGCGAACGCGCTCAGCACAAGTGCCGAAGCTGCGAGCATAGCGATAAACTTTTTCATAATAAATGGATTTTAGGGTAAATAATCAATGATCTGGGCAAGAGTCATATCCGAATCGACAAGATACTCGATGATTTCCTGCTCGCTCGCCACGGGCGGAACGGTCTTGCGGAGAACCGCCGTCCCCACCGCCACTATCAGGGCGAAACTCGCCGCGAGGGCGAGGTAGGGAGTAAGCTTCCGCGCAACCGACCTGCGGGGCTGCCGGGCAGGAATATCCGAGAGCCTTTGCTGTAGGTTCTCGAAGTATCCTTCAGGAACGGAATATGAATTCTTGTTCTTCATAACCGACTGTTTAGATTCCATTTCTTATAAAAGGTTTAATTGTTCTTTGATTTTTTCCCGGGCGATGTGGTAAGATGCCTTGAGGGCGCCTACCGAGGTGCCGGTGATTTCGGCGATCTTCTCGTAGGGCATCTCCTCGTAGTAGCGCATCTGGAACACCACCCTCTGCTTGTCGGGCAGCCTGGCGATTGCGACGGCCAGCTTGCGGGCGGCCTCGTCTCCGTTGAACCACGGGTCGCCGCTGACGGTGCGCTCGGTCTCCTCGTCGACGCTCTTGAACTGCAGCATCGCGCGTACGCGTTTCTTGCGAAGGAAGGAAAGCGTCTCGTTGGTGGCTATGCGCCATACCCAGGTGGAAACGGCGGACTCGCCCCGGAATTCCGGAAGAGCCCGCCATATCTTGACAAAGGTGTCCTGAAGTATGTCGTCGGCATCCTCGTGGCTGTTCACAATGCCCCGGATGTGCCAGTACAACTGTTCGCTGTACTCACGGACGATTTCGTTGAATTCGCTGTCCTGCATAGAAGTTTCGGTCGACGTCGCTTCTTATAGGACGCGAAACCGGCGCGAAGGTTTATTTGCGCGCGATCGCTTTTTTCGCCGCCGCCGCGATGTGGGCCGCGTCGAGTCCGTAGTACTGCATAAGTTCCGCGGGAGTGCCGCTCTGGCCGAAACGGTCGCCGCCATTCACGAACTCTATCGGAGCGGGGGCTTCAGCGGCAAGGGCGCTGGCTATCGCTTCGCAGAGTCCGCCATAGGCGTTGTGCTCCTCCGCTACCACCACCGCGCCGGTCTTTGCGACCGAAGCGACTATGGCTGCGGTATCGAGAGGCTTCACCGTGGCGACGTTCAGCACTGCCGCGCTGATGCCTTCGACCTCGAGGGCCTCGGCGGCCTGGAGGGCCTCCCAAACGAGATGTCCGTTGGCGATGAGGGTTACGTCGGTGCCGGGGTTGAGCTCATACACCTTGCCGATAACGAAGGGTTCTTCGGGATCGGTGAAGTTGGGCACGCCCGGGCGTCCGAAACGAAGGTATACGGGGCCGTCGTACTTGGCGGAAGCCTTGGTGGCCTGCAGAGTCTGGTTGTAGTCGCAGGGAACCAGCACCGTCATTCCGGGAAGGGCGCGCATAAGGGCGACATCCTCCATCGTCTGGTGCGTGGCTCCGTCTTCTCCGAGGGTGATTCCAGCGTGGGAAGATGCGAGCTTGACGTTGGTATGGCCGTATGCGACCTCCTGGCGCACCTGGTCGTACACGCGACCGGTGATGAATTCGGCGAAGGAGCCGCAGAACGGCACCTTGCCGGTGAGGGCGAGACCAGCGGCGACGCCCACCATATTGGCTTCGGCGATGCCGCATTCGATGAAGCGGTCGGGGAATTCGGCCGCAAAGGCGTCCATCTTCAGGGAACCCTTGAGGTCGGCGGCGAGGGCCACCACGTTGGCGTCTTCCCTGCCTGCTTCGAGGAGACCCGCGCCGAATCCGCTGCGGGTATCCTTCTTTCCGGTATCGATATACTTCTTCATACTAATAGTCTCCCAAAGTTTCTTTAAGCTGGGCAAGGGCGGCCTCGCACTGTTCCGCGCTGGGGGCCTTGCCGTGCCAGGAATGAGAACCCGCCATAAAGTCCACTCCGTGACCCATTTCGGTGTGGAAGAGGATCATCTTGGGTTTGCCGTCCTGCTTGCGGGCGAGCTGGAAGGCGCTGAGGATGCTCTCGAAATCGTGTCCGTCGGCCTCTATGACATCCCAGCCGAAGGCGAGCCATTTCTCGTTGAGCTCTCCGATGCCGGCGACGCTCTCGATGGGGCCGTCGATCTGCATTCCGTTCCAGTCGGTCATGGCCACGAGGTTGTCGAGATGATGGTGCTCGGCGAACATTGCCGCCTCCCAGATCTGGCCTTCCTCGCTCTCGCCGTCGCCAAGGAGGGCGAACACGCGCTCGGGCTCTCCGCTCATCTTCTTGCTGAGCGCTATGCCCGCCGCGGCGGAAAGGCCCTGTCCGAGGGAACCCGAAGGCTGGAAAACTCCGTCGATGTAACCCACGGCGGGGTGTCCCTGGAGCTTGGTGCCGAACTTGCGCAGAGTGCCCATCAACTCGGGTTTGAAGTAACCCGAACGGGCCAGCACCGAGTAGTACACGGGAGCCAGATGCCCGGCCGACAGGATGAATGCGTCCTGCCCCTTGGCATCGCGCCGCCAGGTGGCGGGATCGTGTTTCATCTCATTGAAAAACAGAGCGGTAAGGATGTCCGTACTGCTCAGAGAGCCTCCCGGATGACCGGACTTCGCCGCGCTGACCATGCGGACGATGTCGCGCCGTACCTGGGAAGCGATGTCCTGAAGTTCCTGTACAGTTTTCATATGTACAAATATAATATTTTTCAGTGAAGAATGTCCTTCGGCTTGTCGAGATTCCGGCCGAGATTGAAGCGTTGGTTGTCGGGCAGGGCGATGTCGGTGCGGGCGGCCCCTTTGCGCATCAGCGCCTTGAGTTCGGGCAGATACTTCTGGTAGACGCCGCGGGGCGTAGTGCCCTTCTCCTTGCAGATGCTCGCGGCCATTCCGACCACTTCTCCCATCATTCCGCAGGTGCGCATAAGACGCGTCGAGCCGAAGGCGACGTGCGTCGCCGAAATGTCGCGTCCCGCCATAAACAGATTGTCGACGTTGCGCGAATACAGGCACCTGTAAGGGACCGCATAGCGATAAATCAGGTTGTTCTTGGTGGACGCCTTGAACTCGTTGCCGGGGAAGTTCGCGGTGTTGGCCGGATCGGGGAAATGAAGGTCGAAGTGCCAGGTGGTGGTGAAAGAAGCGTCTTCGTGGAAGACCTGCTTGTCCACATCGTCCTGCTTGAGAACATAGTCGCCGAGAAGCCTGCGGGACTCGCGCCTGCCGGCCACGTAGGCCACCCAGCCGAGGGACCTCTTCGCGTATTCGGCCTTTTTGGAATAACGGTTCTTGAGGAAGCTCCAGTTGGAGTAGACCACCAGAAGGCCGTAGTCGCGGATGCGCTCGGCGTCGTGAATCTGGTCGAGGTTCAGGCCCGTTTCCCAGGTCCATTCGCCCATCAGCACCTTCTCGCTGTTCTGCTCGTTGAAGCTCACGCCGTATTCGAAGGCGGGGAAGGAAGATTTCTTCGCATCCTCGACGCTGTACCACTGAACGGAGGCGCCCATCGTCATCTTGTCGCCCTTTTCGGGGGCCAGTGCTTCGCCATATTCGTCGCGGCCTTCGCGGCCCATCATAAAGTCGGCGCCGGCAAGATACCCTACGCATCCGTCACCCGTGCAGTCGGCGAAAACCGGGGCCTTGAGAAGAAGTTCCTCGCCGGATTCTATGTTGCGGATAACCACAGATGCGATCTTGCCACCATCCATATTCACCTTCACCGCCCTGAAGCAGGGAAGATAGGTAAGGCCTTCCTGACCCTGCAGGAAAGCTATCTTCTTGTCGTCCTCGTAGTTCGCCGCAGGCTGGGCGTTGCCTTCCTTGGAATGTCCGAACTCGCGGAGCATCCTTCCAAGTGCCGGGTAGGGCTCCTGCTCGATGTAGGCGCCCAGATGCACGCGGATTTCGGAAGAATTGTTGCCGCCGGGCACCGGACGGTCGTTCACGAGAGCCACCTTGCATCCGAAACGGGCGGCGGACACCGCGGCGCACATTCCCGCGACGCCTCCTCCTATCACCACGAAGTCATATTCTCCCCCGTCGGCGGGCTCTTTGGGCAGGGCGCCGTGTTCGCGGCGGAACGCCTCAAGCGCGGGCACATCTTCCGGAGGAACGGAGGCCTTGTCGCTGCTCAGCCACACCGCATCGCAGCGGCCGTCGAAACCCGTCTGGTCCGAAAGGGCCAGCCTGACATCTCCCGCCTTGAGCTTCGCGCTTCCTGCATATTGCCAGCACCACCTGTCGCCTTCGGTGCCGACTACGGTCTTGAGCGCCTTTCCATTAAGTTTCACCTTGAAAGCTCCCGGACCTTTGGCCGCCGTCCAGGGAGTGGTCCAGTTGTAGGAACGCACCCATACGTGCCATACTCCGGCCGAGGGGATGCGGACCGTGGTGGTCGCATCGGCCACAGGCTTGCCCATCCCGTGCGCGATCAGGTAGGGAGAACCCATAAGGTCCATGAACTGCTGGTCCACCGACCATCCGCCCTTCGCGGCGAAGCTTTCCGCCTCGACCAAAATGCCCTGCGCATTCATCTGGCCCGCCAGAAGAACCGCAGCGACGAAAAGGAGTATCTTTTTCATAACTAATCGAGTTTGAGCACCGCCATGAACGCGGACTGGGGCACCTGCACCTTGCCGATCTGGCGCATCCGCTTCTTGCCTTCCTTCTGCTTCTCGAGCAGTTTTCGCTTGCGGGTGACATCGCCGCCGTAGCACTTCGCAGTGACGTCCTTGCGCACCTGCTTCACGGTCTCGCGGGCGATTATCTTTCCGCCGATGGCCGCCTGGATGGGGATGTCGAACTGCTGGCGCGGAATGAGGTCCTTGAGCTTCACGCACATCTTGCGCCCGAAGTCGTAGGCGTTGTCCTCGTGGATGAGGGTGGAGAGGGCGTCGGCAGGCTCGCCGTTGAGCAGGATATCGAGCTTTACCAGCCTCGCGGGACGGTAGCCGGTAATGTGGTAGTCGAACGAAGCGTAGCCCTTGGAGATGCTCTTGAGCTTGTCGTAAAAGTCGAAGACTATCTCCGAAAGGGGCATGTCGTAGTTGAGTTCGACGCGGTCGGCGGTGATGTAGTGCTGGCTGACGAGGGTGCCGCGCTTGTCGAGGCAAAGCTTCATCACGGGGCCGAAGAATTCCGACTTGGAGATGATCTGCGCGCGGATGAAAGGCTCCTCGATGCGGCTGATGCTTGTGGGCGACGGCAGACCGGAAGGGTTGTGCACGTCGATCACTTCGCCCTGCATCGTATATACCTTGTAGGATACGTTGGGCACCGTGGTCACGACGTCCATATCGAACTCGCGGAAGAGGCGTTCCTGCACTATTTCCAGATGCAGGAGCCCGAGGAATCCGCAGCGGAAGCCGCTTCCGAGGGCCAGCGACGATTCGGGTTCGTAGACGAAGGAAGCGTCGTTCAGCTGGAATTTCTCCAACACGGCGCGCAGCTCCTCGAACTTGTCGGCCTGAACGGGGTACATACCCGCGAACACCATCGGCTTGACCTCCTCGAACCCGGCGATGGCCTCCCTGCAGGGGTTTTCGGCGCTCGTGATGGTGTCACCCACCTTCACTTCCGAAGCGCTCTTTATTCCCGAGATGATGTATCCCACGTCGCCGCAGCCAATCTCCCTGGTGGGCATCAGTTTCATCTTGAGAATGCCCACCTCGTCGGCCTCGTATTCCATTCCCGTGGCGAAGAATTTAACTTTCTCTCCGCTGCGGATGCTGCCGTTCTTGACCTTGAAGTAGGCGATTACCCCGCGGAACGGGTTGAAAACCGAATCGAAGATGAGCGCCTGAAGCGGCGCGTCGGGATTTCCTTCGGGGGCGGGAATCTTCTCCACGATGGCGTCCAGGATGGGAGCCACCCCTTCGCCCGTGCGGGCGGAGATACGGAAGATGTCCTCGGCCTTGCAGCCGATGAGGTCGATTATCTGGTCGGCCACCACGTCGGGCTGGGCCGAATCCATATCTATCTTGTTAAGGATGGGGATGATCTCCAGATTGTGGTCGATGGCGTGGTAGAGGTTGGCGATAGTCTGCGCCTGCACCCCCTGCGAAGCGTCCACCACCAGCAGCGCGCCCTCGCAGGAAGCGATGCTGCGGCTGACTTCGTAACTGAAGTCCACGTGACCCGGAGTGTCGATAAGATTGAGCACATAGCCCTTGTACTGCATCTGGATTGCGTGGCTCTTGATGGTGATTCCTTTCTCGCGCTCCAAGTCCATATCGTCCAGCACCTGCGCCTCCATATCGCGCTCGCTCAAGGTCTGCGTCAGCTCCAGCAGGCGGTCCGCCAGAGTGCTCTTTCCGTGGTCGATGTGCGCGATGATGCAGAAGTTGCGTATGTTCTTCATCTCCATAGAATGCAAATATACAAAAAAAGCCCGGCAATGCCGAGCTAATTTTTGTGGAGCATAGGAGAATCGAACTCCTGACCTTTTGAATGCCATTCAAACGCTCTACCAACTGAGCTAATACCCCGTTTGGGACTGCAAAGATACAACAAATTTTGAATTTGCAACACCCGAGGGGTGTTTTTTGAAAAAGGGGCACCCGGCCGGGCGCCCCTTTAACTATTGGTTCATTTCTCTTCTTATATCTTTTTCTTTTATCGCCGCACGCTTGTCGTACTCCTTGCGGCCGCGGGCGAGGGCGATGTGCACCTTGGCGTAGCCGTTCTCCGCGATGTATGCCTTGGTGGCGACGATGGTGAGGCCCTTGGTCTTTACCGCGGCGGCGAGATGGCGGAGTTCCCGCCTGGTGAGCAGCAGCTTGCGCTCGCGCAGAGGTTCGTGCGCTCCCCAGGAGCCCTGGAGATAGGTGGCGATGTTCATCCCGCGGAGGAAGAGTTCCCTGCCCTCGAAGTGACAGTAGGCGTCCTGCAGCGAAGCCCTTCCGGCGCGAAGCGACTTGATTTCGGTCCCCACGAGCACTATTCCGGCATCGTAGTTCTCCAGAAACTCGTAGTCGTGCGATGCGCGTCGGTTCTGAATCTGTATTTTGCTCTTCGCTTTGGGCATCAGGCGCTATTTCCAGGTTAATACAAATATACGAACAGTTTGGAAAATTATCTATATTTGAGGAGAAAAACCCGCCCTAACATGCCCAAAATGCGAAAACCCATACTCGCCGCCCTGCCCGAAGCGGAGGAAATCGACATTCCCGCCCTTGCGGGGAGATGCGCCTCCGGCGAATTGCAGATGATCTGCGTGCTGGGACCCACCGCCTCCGGGAAGACGGGTTATGCGGTCCGTCTCGCCAGGACGCTCGCGAAGGATTTCGGGCTGGTGTGCGAAATCATCTCCGCCGATTCGCGCCAGGTCTACCGCGGAATGGACATCGGCACGGGCAAGGACCTCGCGGAGTACGGCGATATTCCTTATTATATTATAGATGTCACCAATCCGGGCGACGGGTATAACGTCTACCGCTTCTGCGAGGATTTCGCCGCCGCGTTCGAAGCCATCCGGGCAAAAGGGCGCTTCCCCATCCTCTGCGGCGGCACCGGGCTCTATATCAATGCGGTGTGTTCCGGGTACGACTTCCGCTCGAAGAAGCCGCTCAGCGCCTCTCCCGTCATTGCCGACGCCGATAGGCAATCTCTCGCCGCGGCGACATACTTCATCGGCACGCTGGTGAGCCGCGAGGAGCGCAACGCGCGCATAGATGCTCGCCTCAGGGCACGGTTGGACGAGGGAATGGTTGCCGAGGTAAAGGGCCTGCTGGACGCGGGAGTTCCCGCCGAGACGCTGCTGGGCTACGGGCTGGAGTACAAATTCGTCACCCTCTATCTACAGGGAAAACTCAGCGAAGAGGAACTCTTCACCCAGCTCTCCACCGCCATCCACCAGTTCGCCAAGCGGCAGATGACCTGGTTCCGCGGAATGGAACGCAGCGGCATCCAAATCCACTGGACAAGAATCGGGAAAAATATTTAAATTTGTACTTTCGTTAGTTAGCCCAATATGGACAGGTTCGATTTAGTCAAGGAATCTTTCGAAAGAAAGGTTGTTCCTGCCGCCGTTCCGGCGGGGAAAACTTCAGAGTATTACGGAGAATTGGTCTTCGACCGCAAGAAGATGCGCAAGTATCTCGATGCCGACAGCCTGGAAGGGCTTCTCGCCTGCATCGAGGGCGGCAAGGGACTCGACCGCAAGACGGCGGACGGCGTGGCCAAGGGCATGAAGGAGTGGGCCATCGAGCACGGCGTCACCCACGTCACCCACTGGTTCCAGCCTCTTACCGAAGGTACGGCCGAGAAGCACGATTCTCTAATCGATTACGACGGCAAGGGCGGAGTGATCGAAACTTTCGACGGAAAGATGCTCGCGCAGCAGGAGCCTGACGCTTCTTCCTTCCCCAGCGGCGGCATCCGCGCCACCTTCGAGGCCCGCGGCTACACGGCCTGGGATCCCACATCGCCTGTCTTCATCCTGGGCGACACCCTCTGCATCCCCACGGTGTTCATCTCCTATACCGGTGAGGCCCTGGACTACAAGACTCCCCTCAAGAGGGCGCTGAAGGCCGTCAGCGACGCAGCGGTTCCCCTCTGCAAACTCTTCGATCCCGGTGTGGAGAAGGTATATTCCTATCTCGGTTGGGAGCAGGAATACTTCCTGGTGGACGAGGCGCTTTATGCCGCCCGTCCGGACCTGATGATAACCGGACGCACCCTTTTCGGGCATATGTCTTCCAAGAACCAGCAGCTCGACGACCACTATTTCGGGGCCATTCCTCCCCGCGTGGCGGCATTCATGCGCGACCTCGAGGTTGCGGGACACCGTCTCGGCATTCCCATCAAGACGAGGCATAACGAAGTGGCTCCCAACCAGTTCGAGCTGGCGCCCATCTACGGCGAAACAAACCTTGCCAACGACCAGAACCAGATAGTAATGAACCTGATGAAGCACCTTGCCCGCAAGCACGGGTTCGTGGTGCTGCTGCACGAGAAGCCATTCGACGGCATCAACGGCTCGGGCAAGCACAACAACTGGTCGCTAGGAACCGACAAGGGTGTTTCGCTCCTGGCCCCGGGCAAGGACGCCAAGGGCAACCTGCAATTCGTAACCTTCTTCGTAAACGTGCTCGCCGCCGTGCAGAAGCACAACGCCCTGCTCAAGGCATCCATCGCCAGCGCCACCAACGCCCACAGGCTTGGCGCAAACGAGGCTCCCCCGGCAATCGTGTCCGCCTTCCTCGGCCGCACCATGACCGAAGTCCTGCACAAACTGCTCGACCTTCCTTCCGACACTCCCATCGAGATCGCCGGCAAGAAAGGCAAGAGCGTGGGTCTCGTGGAGATTCCCGAAATCTTCCTGGACAACACCGACCGCAACCGCACTTCGCCTTTCGCCTTCACGGGCAACCGCTTCGAGTTCCGCGCGGTGGGTTCCAGCGCCAACTGCGCCGGTGCTATGACCACCCTCAACGCAGCGGTGGCGGAGCAGTTGCTCGACTTCAAGGCTTCCGTCGACAAGGAACTTGCGGCAGGCAAGAAGGTGGAAGTGGCGATTATGGACGCGCTCAAACCCATCATCAAGTCGGTGCTCGACGTGGTATGCTTCGAGGGCAACGGCTACAGCGAAGAGTGGAAGAAGGAAGCGGCCCGCCGCGGTCTCGACATCGAGACCAACGTGCCCAAGATGTTCCGCGAATTCATCAAGCCTTCGGCCGTGGACATGTTCACCAGGACCGGGGTCTACACCTCCAAGGAGCTCGAGGCCCGCAACGAAGTGAAGTGGGAAACCTATATCAAGAAAGTGCAGATAGAGTCACGCGTGATGGAGCGCATGGCCATCAACCATATCATCCCCGCCGCGCTGGAGTACAAGTCCAAGCTTCTTGAAGAAGTCAAACTGGCGAAGGATATCTACGGCAACCTGGACAGTTGCGCCACCGAGCTTAAGGTGCTGGATGTCATCAGCAAGTGCGTAGAAGAAATCCGCGTCAAGGCGGAGGCGATGAATGATGCCCGCAAGAAGGCGAATGCCATCGATGACGAGTATTCCCGCGCCCTCGCCTACCACGACATCGCCGAGAGCCTCTTCGCGCTGCGCCGCCCCATCGACCATCTCGAAGAAGTGGTCGACAACAAGATGTGGCCCCTGCCCAAGTACCGCGAGCTGCTGTTTATAAGCTAGTATTGCAGATTGCGTCGCGCACCGGGGACATATTCCAATATTTTTTATATCTTTGCAGTCCCTTTGGGGCGTTAGCTCAGTTGGTAGAGCGCTAGGTTCGCAATCTAGAGGTCGGGAGTTCGACCCTCCTACGCTCCACACAAAGGGCTGGCAGTTTTGCCAGCCCTTTTTGCGTGGAGCGTGCTCGTCGCTCGCGACGAGCCGCTATCCTTTATTATTGAGGGGGTGGTCCCCCTCAAACACCCCTGCGTCGGCTTCCTTGCAATATGTAAAAAGATAAGCGCCATTTCTGACGCTTATCCCCAACTGAAGGCCGGTGTGAAGTCTACCGCGACTTGCGGTATTGATTGAGCGTTTTCGCCATTGCAGGCTCCCTAAAGTCTGCGATAGTGGGAGCGCACTTTCTCAAGACGGCCGTTTCGATGCCGAGTGTAAGCCCGGACCTTCACGGACCGCTGTTGACGACCGAACCCTAGGCACAGTCTCAACGCGACATGGAATGTTCCTTTTAGCATGTTATTATAGATTGTTATTTCGGAAGGAACTTCGGGGGCGGTTGAAGAGTACCACCTTCAGTTGTAGAAAGCAAAATGGTATCCTGTTAGGGCAGAATACCATTTGAATTAACAATCCGTTCGTCGCCGAACTATTAACATGCACTGCAAAAGTACGAAACTTTTTGCAATAAGCAAATGGTTTCCCATGCAAGTATATAGATAAATAACGGAACTAATCACTGTTTTAAAGAAACAAACGAAACTTTTTATGTTTCTTTAAGAGTTAAGATTTCTTTTTATCCTTTTGCATTTTTCGCAAATAAAGTCAAGAATTGATTAAATTTGCAGAAAGACAACAACTTAAGCATATGAGTATCGAAAAATGGATGGTGGTCCTCGCCGCGGCAAGTCTGGCGGCGTGGTCCTGCGGGCCGAAGAAGGCCGATGCGCCCAAGGTGCTTGTTCTGTACTATTCCCAGACCTCGAACACGAAGACCGTCGCACAGGAGATTGCGACGAAACTGGGCGCCGACATCGAGGGAATAGTGCCCGTAAATCCCTATGACGGAGACTTCAAGGCGACTATCGACCGCTGCCTTCAGGAGAAGGCCGAAGGCATCGTGCCGGAGTTGCATCCCCTCGCTTCCGACCTCTCGGCATACGACATCATCTTCCTTGGCTACCCCGTCTGGTTCGGCACTTACGCCCCTCCCGTCGCCGCGCTGCTTGATTCCGCCGCCTTCAGCGGCAAGATAGTGGTGCCCTTCTGCACTTTCGGAAGCGGCGGCCTGGATTCCAGCTCCAAGGATCTTGAAGCAAAACTGCCGGGCAGCGTGATTCTCCCGGGATACGGGGTGCGAGCCGCCAGGATGGACGCAGTGCCCGTCGAGGTCGACCGTTTCCTCAAGGCCTATGGCTTCATCGACGGAGATGTCTTCCTTCCGGAAGACTTCCCCGCCCCTCACCCTGCCGGCGAGGAGGAATCCGCTATTTTCGATGCGGCAGTGGACGGTTATCCGATGCTTCACGCCAAGGCGTCCCAGGTAGCAGCGAGGGCTGTGGAAGACGGCACGGAGTATCTCTTTACCGCCATCGACCAGCCCGGTCCGGATTTCCCCGGAGCCCCCAGGGAGATAAAGGTTTATGTTCTTGTGGAGAACGGCAAGGCGCCGGTATTCACCCAGGTTGTAAGATAAGACTATGTTCGAAGTAACACTTCTAAGCGACGTTACCGAGGGCGGCATCCGCAAGACCTCGTTCTCAACCTGCATGGCGGTGTGCTCGGAGCGCATCGACATCGAAACCGAAGGCGACATCATCCGTAGAGTGCAGTATACCCGCGGCTGCCACGGCAACACCCAGGGAATCGGTTCGCTCTGCGTCGGGATGAAGATTGCCGACGTAATCGCCCGCCTGGACGGCATCGACTGCTCGGGCCGCGGCACCAGCTGCCCCGACCAGCTCGCCCGAGCGCTGAAAATGCTTTAGCGCAGTGGTTGCCCCGACAAGAAAAGGACCGGCATCGACCGGTCCTTTTTCGTCGGGGTGACATGACTCGAACATGCGACCCTCTGGTCCCAAACCAGATGCGCTACCAACTGCGCCACACCCCGAAAACAAACGGCGGCCTTACCGAGCCGCCGTTATTCTGAAGCGCCCGGAAGAATCCTAAAGATTTGGATTCATCGACTTCCACTCCGATACGGGAGGGACGATTCCGAGCTCGACAATCTCGTCGCGCATCTTGCAGAGATGCTCGTAGGATGCCTTGAGGTCGGCCATTTCTTCGGCGGTTCCCATAGGGGCTCCGAAGTGGACGCCCTTCTTGTCGAGAACGGTAGGCATTGCCATGAACACGTTCTTGAACACTGCGTTGTTCACGTAGCAACCTGCAGGCCAGGTGAACTTGTCGCCACCCATCGCCGCCTCGATCATCTTCACGGCCTGGTATGCGGGGCTCTGGAAGGAGCTGCGGCCGCGGAGCTTGATGATGTTGCTGCCGCCCTGGACGGTGCGGAGCTTAATGTCCGCCCACTTCTCGGCGCTGAGTTTGAACTCTGCGAGAGGCTTGCCGTCTATTTTCACCTGAGATGCGAAAACCGCCATAGCTTCGCCGTGTCCGCCATAAGTATGGGCGCCGGTCACCTTGCTCTGCTGCACGCCGAACTCCTGGGCAAGAGCCTCCTGGAGACGGGTGGAGTCGAGGGCCGCGAGGGAAGTGAGCTTCTCGGGCGAAAGGCCGGAGTGGATAAGCGCTGTGAGCGCGGTCACGTCGGCGGGATTGAAGATGACCACCACGTGCTTGACGTCGGGGCAGTACTTCTTGATGTTGTCGCCGAAATCCGCCGCTATCTGGCAGTTGCCCTTGAGAAGATCCTCGCGGGTCATTCCTTCCTTGCGGGGGGCGCCGCCGGAGGAGATGATGTATTTAGCACCTGTAAACGCTTCGGCCGCATCGATGGTGGCCGTGACATTTGCGCCTTCGAAAGCGCAATGGTCGATTTCCGCAAGCACGCCCTTTACACCGGGTTCATAGATGTCGTAAAGGCAGATGTTGGGGGTGAGGCCGAGCATAAGGGCCGACTGAGCCATATTGGAGCCGATCATTCCGCCGGCGCCTACTATGGTCAATTTTTCGTTTGTCAAATACTTCATATCAGTAAATAATTGAAAGGATTACAAAGTTAGCAAAAAATACTGAATTTGGTTTTCATTTGCTTTATGCTTATATTTGCGAACTGTAAATATTATTTATGGCACTTTTTCTTACAAAAGACCTTGATGACGACGGTCATAGTCGACTAGGTATCTGGCACGTAACTGAGTCCGAAGCGGAACTGCGTGCGCTTTCATCCATTCCTACTGACGAATTAGAGGAAATTTCATTTATCAAGAGTGAATCTCTGCGCAAGCAGAAGCTCGCCGTGCGCGCCCTGCTCGACGCGATGTTCGAGGAAAAGGTGTATCTGTCGCATCACGACAACGGCAAGCCCTACATCGAAAACAACGCCACCAACATCAGCATCACCCATACCGACAAGTATGTGGCTGTGATTCTCAACGACCAGGACGATCCCGGCATCGACTGCGAGAGCCTGGACCGCGATTTCAGCGCGGTCGAGAAGAAGGCGCTCAGCGAAGAGGAGATCGAGGATCTCGACGACGACCGCCGCAACGAACAGCTCGCCATCTACTGGTGCGCCAAAGAGGCTGTTTACAAGAAAATCTCCCAGTACGGCATCGACTTCGCCGACCAGATCGAAATCGACTCCTTCCGTCCCAAGGGCGAGGGCGAGCTCGAAGCGACCTTCATCCACAAGGATGGCTACGAAGAGGAATTCGACCTCAACTATATGACATTCGACCGCCACGTGCTCGTGTGGATAGCCGGCGAATGATAATCGAAGCGAATAATATCTGCAAGTCCTTCGGACATCTCCAGGTGCTCAAATCGGTCGATTTCAGCGCCGGGGAGGGCGAAGTGGTTTCGATAACAGGCGCTTCCGGCGCGGGCAAGACCACCCTTCTGCAGATTCTGGGCACGCTTTCGCGGCCCGATGAGGGAAGCCTCACGATAGACGGCACCGACGTTCTGTCGCTCGGTTCCGGAGAGCTCTCCTCCTTCCGCGGCAAGCGGGTGGGATTCGTTTTCCAGTTCCATCATCTTCTTCCCGAATTCAATTCCCTGGAGAATGTCATGATACCCGCGCTCATTGCCGGGCGCAGTTCACGCGATGCGCGTGCAGAGGCCAAAGGCCTTCTCGAGAGGCTGGGGCTTGCGGAACGCCTGACGCACAAACCCTCCGAACTTTCCGGCGGCGAACAGCAGCGCGTCGCCATCGCCAGGGCACTTGTGAACCATCCTGCGGTGCTTTTCGCCGATGAACCCACCGGCAATTTGGATTCCGCAACCAAGGAGGAAATACACAAACTGTTCTTCGAGCTTCGCGACAGTCTGGGCCAGACGATAGTCATTGTCACCCACGATCCGGCGCTCGCCGCCCTCTGCGACCGTGCCCTTACGATGAAGGATGGGCGCTTCGTTTAGCGTCATCGCCGACCTTTTCAAGTTTTCCTTCGAAAAGACGATTATTCAAAAATTATTTATATCTTTGCAGTCCCAAATACGAGAAGTGGCGCAGTTGGTTAGCGCACCACGTTAGGGACGTGGGGGTCGTGCGTTCGAGTCGCATCTTCTCGACAAGAGGTCAGCGGTTTCGCTGGCCTCTTTTTGTCTCGAAGATGCTGCGCATTTCTGTTAGGGGCCTTGCCCCTAATGTACCCCGCCGGTGCCGTGCACCGGTAGTCGCTTCGCTCCGGATTGGCCGCCGGGCGGGAGCGTATTGAAGGAAGGCAATGCCGGGGTGGGCTCCCCTTGTGGGACACACCACGGCCCTTTGCCTGACGCGTGGGGCTGGCGGCTAAATTATTGATAATCAATCTAATAAGCAATTCCTTCTATCCCAAAAACAGGACAGAAGGAATCCACTAAATCGCTATTAATCAATACTTTAAGCGCCAGCCATCCCTACCACTCAAGCGTGCGGCTGCCGTCGGGAGCGACGGAGATGCGGACGCGGAGGGTTTCGTCGGGGAGGAGCGGCTCGATGTTCTCGGGCCACTCCATAATGCAGAGGGCGCCGGAATCGATGTAGTCGTAGAAACCGATGTCGAGAGCCTCGGAAGGCTTCTCGATACGGTAGAAGTCGAAATGGAAGAGGGGTTCGCCGTCGCCGGTGCGGTATTCGTTCACGATGGCGAAGGTCGGCGAGCCGGCCGCATCTTCCTGCACTCCCAGAGCACGGCAGAGGGCCGTGGTGAAAGTGGTCTTGCCGGCTCCCATCTTGCCGTAAAGGGCGACAATTCGGGCGGGGCCGATGCGCTGAAGGAACTCGCGCGCGGCCGCGTCGATGTCGGCAAGGCTCGCTATCGTAAGCTTCTGACCGGGCATCTTCCTAGAACCTGTAGCGGACGCCGAAGGCAAGGCCGAAGGGGATGAAACCCGCATCGAGGAAATACCAGCAGGGCCTCCAGTCGAGGGAAAGCGACAGCGGAATGGACGGGAAGTTGAACTCCGCGCCGATCTGCGCCGCGATACCGAAGTCGAAGCCAGTGTGCTTGTCGTTGAAAGCGCCCGTGCCTGCAGTGACGCCGGGGCCGCCGTAGAGCACCACGGTGCCGTCGAAATCCATCAGATTGAAATCGTAGATTCCGGTTCCGTAGATGCCGTAGCCGGGGAAATAGCCAGCATCGAACTCGATGAAATTGCCCTGCATCCCGATCTCGTGCTGATAGGAGGCCTCGAAATTGTATCCGAACCTCACGCCGATGGCGCGGGGCTGCGCGTTGGCCGCGAGAGCGATGCCCGCAAGGACAAACAGTATTGCAAGAACTTTTTTCATACTCTTCTCAATTTACACTATTCCGGAAAATCCGAGGAACGCCATTGCCATGATGCCCACGGAGATGAGGGCGATGGGCAAGCCCCGGAAGGGCTTGGGGACGGCGTTGCCGGCCAGATGTTCGCGGATGCCCGCGAACAACACCATCGCCAGGCCGTAGCCAAGGGAGGTCGCGAACGCATACACCGTGGATTCGGCCAGGTTGAGCGTATGGGCTGCACCGGCTCCGAAAGCGAATTCCTTATTGACCACATTGATGGCGACACCGAGCACTGCGCAGTTGGTAGTGATGAGCGGCAGGAAGATTCCGAGCGCCTGATAAAGCGAAGGAGAAACCTTCTTGAGCACTATCTCAACCGTCTGCACCAGGGCCGCGATGACCAGGATGAACGATATGGTCTGCAGGAAAGTAAGTCCCAGCGGAACAAGCAGATAGGTGTTGAGCAGATAGGTGACCACCGTCGCGAGGGTTATGACGAAGCAAACCGCCATCGACATTCCGCTCGCAGTGGAGAGCTTGCTCGATACGCCGAGGAAGGGGCAGATTCCAAGGAACTGCGCCAGCACGATATTATTGACGAATATCGCCGATATTATGATGTAAAAGTATTCCATGCTACTTCTTCGCTATCTTGTTGAACAAAACCATAAGGTAACCCAGCACCAGGAAAGCTCCGGGAGCCATCACGAATGCGAGGGCACCGTCGCCGGGCATGAACTTCCAGCCGAACACCGCTCCGCTTCCGAGGATTTCGCGCACAATGCCGATAGCGGTCAGTGCAAGGGTGAAACCGATGCCGATACCGATGCCGTCCAGCGCCGAATCGAGCAGATTGTTCTTACTTGCAAAGGCCTCGGCACGTCCGAGGATGATGCAGTTAACCACAATCAGGGGGATAAAGAGTCCCAGTGTGCGGTAAACGTCGGGAGTATATGCCTTCATAATGAGTTCCAGCAGCGTCACGAAAGTGGCAATGACCACGATGTAGACGGGGATGTGAACCTTATCGGGCACCAGCGGCGCTATCAGCGAAATTACGATGTTGGAGAGGATGAGCACGAACATTGTGGCAAGGCCCATCTCCAGGCCGTTCATTGCGGAAGTCGTGGTCGCAAGCGTAGGGCACATACCCAGCACGAGCACGAAGGTAGGGTTCTCTTTCAGAAGCCCTTTGGTGATGATGGAGAATTTGTTTGCCATAGCCTATTCCTCCTTGCTTTTAACAGATGCTCCCGTGGATGCATCCGTAACGGTCATCTCCTCCCCGTTAAAGCCCTTCACCAGCGCGACCGCCTGAGCGACCGCCTTTGTGTAGGCACGTGAGGTAATTGTAGATGCAGTGATTGCGTCGATGTCGCCGCCGTCCTTGCGGACCGCGAACTTACCGGCGAAGTTCTGCCACTGAGTGCGGAAGTGCGAGCCCTCTTCCGCGCATTTGGCGCCGAGTCCCGGGGTCTCGCTGTGGGAAAGAACCGAAGTGTTATACACCGTTCCGTCGGGAAGCACGCCCACCATCAGCATAAGGGGGCCGCCGAACCCGCTTGCAACGGTCTTCACTGCATAAGCAGCAACTCCGTCAGGACCGGCCTGCTCATAAAAAGCAAGCACTCCTTCGGGGAGAGTGGCACTGCCCTCGGTGATTTCACCTCCGGCAGGAAGCACTTTGGCGATGGCTGCCTGGGCCTCTGCCGCAGCAGCCGCCTCGATGGGCTCCTTGGTGACGGAATACACGCTACCGAGAACCGCGGCGCATACGAGACATACCCCGAAGAGGCATGCCACCATGTTTACGAGATTACTTTTAGCCGCCATACCTACTTCCTCCCGAATTTACGCTGGTGGAACGCCATATTGAGTAGCGGAACCGCCATGTTCATAATAAGGATCGCGAAGGACATGCCCTCCGGATAGGAACCGAAGTAACGTATCATCATCACGATGAGACCGATGCCGAAGCCGTAGATGACGCCTCCAAGGTCGCTCATCGGGGAAGTGACGTAGTCGGTCGCCATGAAACAGGCGCCGAGGATGACACCGCCGGTGAGGAGGTTGAAGAGCGGGCCCGTAAAGGCCTGCGGATCCGCCAGATGGAAGATGGCCGCGAGGACCGCCACCGTAGCGAAGATGCTGAGGGTGATCCAGGGACGGATGACGCGGCGGACCAGCAGATAAACCCAGCCTGCGAGCAGCGCGAGCGCGGAGATTTCGCCGGCAGAACCGCCGATGTTGTGCCAAAGCGTCCGGAGGCCGACGAGTTTGTCCGCCTGGGCTGCGCCGAGGATGTTCACCTGCCCGAGCAGCGTAGCGCCCGAAAAGGCATCCAGGTTATTGTCGATGAAGCCCTGCGGCAGCGTCCAGTCGGTCATTATTGCCGGAAAGCTGAGCAGGAGGAACACACGGGCGGTGATGGCAGGATTGAAGATGTTCTGCCCGATGCCGCCGAAGCTCATCTTGGCCACCGCGATCGCCACCGCAGCGCCGATCACCACCACCCACCAGGGAGTGACGGGAGGGAGGTTCATCGCGAGCAGCATTGCAGTCACCACCGCGGAGAGGTCCCCTACGGTGGACGGAGCCTTGAGCATCCATTTGGTAATTGCCCATTCGAGGAGCACGCACGAAGCTATGCTCACAGCCATAATCAGCACCTCGTTCCATCCGTAGAAGAGGAAGGAGACGATTACCGCGGGGCAGAGCGCGATTATTACATCGAGCATCAGGCTTCGGGTACTCACCGGCGCGTGGATATGGGGGTTGGGAGATACGATATGCTTGTCCATATTACTGGTTCTTGCTTTCGTTAGACTTGGCGGCTTCGGCCGCTGCCTTTGCGGCGGCAGCCCTTGCGCGAATGATTCCGAGCACCGCGCCCTTGGCCTGGCGGATCTGGTCCAGCAGAGGCACGAAGGCGGGGCAGCTGTAGAGGCAGCAACCGCACTCTATGCAGTCCTGCACGGCGTTAGCTTCGAGCCCGTCGTAATCGCCCGCCTTGTAGAGGCGGTAGAGCAGATGGGGTTCGAGACCCATCGGGCAGGCCTGGGAACAGCGCCCGCAGCGGATGCAGGCGGTCTGCTCGTGGCGTTTAGTTGCAGCTTCGCTCAGATAAAGAATCGAAGACGAACCCTTCACGGTGGTCGCGTCGAGGTTCGCGATGGCGCGTCCCATCATAGGGCCGCCGCTGATGAGCTTGGCAGCTCCTTCGGGGATGCCGCCGGCGTACTCGGCGATGAAGCTGAGGGGAACGCCGATGCGGAAGAGGTAGTTGTGCTGTTTCTCCACAGGCAGGCAGTCGCCCGTGACGGTGAGCACGTTGGTGAGCAGAGGCTTGTTCTTCTGCACCGCCTCGTAGACGGCGAGCGAAGTCGCCACGTTCTGCACCACCGCACCGACGCTGATAGGGAGAGCGCCGCTTCCGACCTCGCGGCCCATAACCGCCGCGATGAGCTGCTTTTCGCCGCCCTGCGGATACTTCTTCTTGAGAGGAAGGACCTCGATCCTGTAAGGGAGTTCCTTCAAAGCCTTGGACACCGCCTCGATGGCCTCGGGCTTGTTTTCCTCGATGGCGATGACGGTGCGGCATCCGCCCAGCACCTTCTGCATTATGGCGGCGCCCACGATTATTTCTTTCGTGCGCTCGAGCAGAATGCGGTAGTCGCTGGTAAGATATGGTTCGCACTCGGCGCCGTTCAGGATGAGGCATTCAGCCACGCTGCCGGGAGCCGGGTTGAGTTTCACGTGAGTGGGGAAGGTGGCTCCGCCGAGGCCGACGACGCCGCAGTCCTGAATCTTCTTCAGCATTGCTGCGCGGTCTTCGGGGATTTCGGTCACCAGGGTGTCGGAGAGGTCGATTCCGTCCGCCCATTCGTCGCCTTCGACGGCGATTTCGATGTGGGTGACGGGCCTTCCGGCGAGGTCTGCGCGGGGCGCGATGGCCTTCACGGTGCCGGACACGGGCGAATGTACCACTGCGGAGATGAATCCGCCGGCTTCCGCTATGAGCTGGCCGGTCTTCACCTTGTCGCCGACGGCGACTATGGGTTTGGCGGGAGCTCCCAGATGCTGGGCCATCGACACGTAAACGGTTTCAGGCAGGGGCAGCACCTCGATTGCGCAGTCGCGCGAGAGTTTGGAGTCGTTCGGATGGACGCCGCCGATCTTGAAGGTAATCTTACTCATTGCTTTCCTCCTTTCTTTTAGCGATGCGTTCCTTGAGGGCCGCCTTGTCGAGGGGCTTGGGGAAGTTCACCCCATGAATCGCGCCGGTGGGGCACATCGCCTCGCACTCGCGGCAGAGCTTGCACTTCGCGAAGTCGATGTAGGCGATGTTGTTCTCGAGGGTGATGGCATCGTGGGTGCAGGTCTTTACGCAGATGCCGCAGCCTATGCAGGCGTTGGCGCAGGCCTTCTTCGCGACGGGGCCCTTGTCGGTGTTGCGGCAGGCAACATACTCGCGCATTCCGCGGGGACCCTTGTTGCGCAGTTCGATGAGAGCCTTGGGGCAGGCCTTGGCACAGGCGCCGCAAGCGGTGCACTTCTGCTCGTCGATTACGGGAAGACCGGTTTCGGAGTCCATCGAAATGGCTCCGAACTGGCAGGCTTCCACGCAGTCGCCGCAGCCGAGACAGCCGAAGGGGCAGCCGGTGTCGCCCACGTAGAGCGCGGCCTTCACCTTGCAGCTCTTGACTCCGTCGTAAATGTTAACCACGGGACGGACGGCGCAGCTGCCGTTGCAACGGAGCACGGCAACCTGAGGAGCTTTCTCCTCGACGGCGAAGCCGAGGATGTCCGCCACCTTCTTCATAACTTCGCTGCCGCCGACAGGGCAGTAGTGCCCGTCGAGATTCGGGGCCTTCACGGCCGAATCGGCGAAAGCCCGGCATCCGGCGAAGCCGCATCCTCCGCAGTTGGCGCCCGGCATCACCTTCTCCACTTCGTCGATACGGGGATCTTCCACCACCTTGAACCTTTCGGCTATGAGGTAGAGGACGAGGGCGAGAAGAAAGCCAAGCCCTGCAAGGATTGCAATTGTCCAAAGGATTGTACTTGTCATTTCTCTTTTATGTAAAAGGAGTATTCGTTACGGAGTTTGTCGCGGAAGAGCCACAGAACCAGATAGTAAAGTCCGGCAGCGGCGATTCCGAGTGCGCCCGCGAGCAGTTCGCCCACGAAGGGGTGGAGTCCGAGAAGGACCGCCATCAGGATTGCCAGGGGCACCAGATAGGCAAGCCAGACCGCCTTGAAGCCCATACTGCGCTTGAGCACCACGTCGACTTCCTGTCCGACCTGCCAGTTCCCGAGGGTGGCCGGCACCTGCACCGCCTTCTTGACGGAGTCGCCTATTCCGCAGAAAACCGCGGAGTGGCAGGATGCGCAGGCCGAAGAAGACAAAATCTCCACCGTGATGAACTCGGGGGAGATTTCGACTATTTTGCCCTCGTGGGATATAGAATCTTTTGCCATTAGCTATTCTCCCATTCTACGGTATTGGCGGTCTGAAGCTCGCCATCTTCGGGCACGGACGCGTTCATCTTGGAATCGATGATCTTTCCCGCGTTGGCGTCCAGGGCGTCGGAAGGTTCGATGAATTTCACCCTCTCGCTCTTGAATATCATATCGATGTCCTTCACTTCGCCGTTACGGTGCTTGGCTATGAGAATCTGGGTCTTTTCGCGGTCGCCCGGGTTCGGGGAAAGGCCTACGACGTCGGGACGGTGGATGAAGATGACTATATCGGCATCCTGCTCGATGGAGCCGGATTCGCGGAGGTCGCTAAGCTGGGGCTTGCCGGTGCTGTTCGGCCTCTTGACGGAGTCGCGGGACAGCTGGGAAAGCGCGATGATGGGGATGTCGAGTTCTTTCGCCGTCGCCTTGAGCATACGGGAGATGGCCGCGACTTCCTGCTCGCGCAGGCCCTTGAGTTCGCTCGGGCCCTGCATCAGCTGGAGATAGTCCACGACAATGAGTTCCACGCCCTTGTTGTGCACGAGGTTCTTCGCCTTGGTGCGGAACTCCATGATGGGGAGGCTCGGCGTATCGTCGATGTAGAGGGGCGCGTCCTCGAGATTCTTGATCTTGTACTCGAGCTGCTGCCATTCGTAATCTTCCATACGGATGGCGCCCTTGATCTTGTCGGCGGAGAGGCCGGTCTCGGTGACCACGAGCCTCTTCGCGAGTTCGAGGCAGGACATTTCAAGCGAGAACACGGCGACGGGACGGTGATGGTCCACCGCGGCGTTGCGCGCGATGTTCAGCGCGAAAGCGGTCTTGCCCACGGAGGGACGGGCCGCCAGGATGATGAGGTTGGCCTTCTGCCATCCCTGGGTGACGCGGTCGATGGAGACATAGCCCGAAGGCACGCCGCTGTATCCGGTGGTCGCCTGGCGCTGCATGATGTCCTTGTGAACCTCCGCCAGGATGTCGCGGATGTTGGCGACGTCCTTGCGTACCGCGCTCTGGATGGCCTCGTAGAGTCTCGACTGCGAGGTGTCCACCAGCTGGTCGACATCGATGCTGTCGTCGAAAGCGTCCTTCAGAGTCTTGTAGGAAGCCTGGATGAGGTCCCTCTGGATTTTCTTCTGGCGGAGGACCTTGATGTAGTATTCGCTGTGCGCGGCGGAACCGACGTTCTCGGTAAGGGCGGCAAGCGCGCCGGGGCCTCCCACGGCCTCCAGGTTGCCCTTCGCCTTGAGCTTTCCGGTGACGGTGACTATGTCCGCCGGCATATGGTCGACGTTCAGAAGCTCCTTCGCCGCCTCGTAGATCATCCGGTTGCGGGGATCGTAGAAACAAGCCGCGTCAAGCTCTTCGACGATGGTGTCCGCGTTGTCGGAATCAAGAAGCAACGCTCCGAGCACGGCCTCTTCGGCCTCCGGAGCCTGAGGGGGTTTGTTGCCGATTTCGAGGGAAAGTTCCGCGAAACTGGCTTCCTTCCGGCGATTTCTGGCGCCCTGGTATTGCTTCCCTTCAGCCATTGTTTAAGCGGTCTTTACGATTATACGTCCGCAGTGCTCGCAGATGACGAGCTTCTTGCCGGAGGCGATGTCGACGAGACGCTGGGGAGTGATGGTGTTGAAGCATCCTCCGCAGGAGTCGCTGTTGTAGACGGGAACCACGGCGAGGTGGTTGTGCACGCTTGCGCGGATGCGCTCGTAGGCGCTGATGGTGCGCTCGTCAAGCTTGGAAGAGAAGCTTTCGCGACGCTCGCGGAGTTTCTTCTCCTCCTCGGCGGTGCTGGAAACGATCTCCTCGAGTTCGGCCTGCTTCGCCTTGAGGTCCTCGTCGAGAACTGCGAGACGGTCGTTCAGGGCCGCGATGTTCTCTTCGTGTCCGTGGATCCTGTCGGTGGCCTCGTCGATGCGCTTCATAGCGATCTGGCGGAGGTAGCCGGTATTCTCGATTTCCTTGTTGATGGAATCGTACTCGCGGCTGTTGGAGATGCCCTCGAGCTGGGCACGGTATTTCTCTATTTCCGCGTCGGTCTCGACGATTTCCTTCTTGCCCTGCTCGATGATGGTCTTCTCGAGGGAGATGGCCTCTTGCAGACGCGCAACCTTCGCATTGAAGCCGGCGATCTCGTTTTCGAGGGCCGCTACCTCTGCGGGAAGTTCGCCGCGGAGTTGAACGAGCCTTTCGATGTCGTTGTCGGCAAGTTGGAGGTTGTAGAGAATGGAGAGTTTTTCTTCCACGCTGATTTCGGAATCTCCGAAAGTCTTCTGCAGGGAGACGAAGGTTTCGCGCTCGTCGATGGGAGTCACGGTCTTCTTAGCCTTTGTTGTCTTAGTTGTTGCCATATTTATATTGATCTGTTTTCGTAATTCTTATACCATATACCCGACCGGATTGGCGGTTTTTATATCTTGCGATATAAGGACTGCAAAGTTAGGAAAATTTTTCTTTAATATTGAACAGAAAATATCCACAATTCCGACCTCGGTTTCGAAGTGTCCGGCGTCAGCGAGCATAATGCCCTGAGGTGCAAAGAAATGGTGGTAACTGATGTCGCCGCAGACGAAGAGTTGCGCACCGGCCTTCAACGCTTTTCCCACAAGGAACGCACCGCTTCCGCCGCAGGCGGCCACTCTGCTCACCGGCCCTTCGACGGGCGCGGAATGCCTCAACGCGGGAAGACCGAATCTTTCCTTCACCAGTTCGAGGGCCTCGACTGCGGATTTCGGCTCGGGAAGATCTCCCACGATGCCGAAGCCAAGCCCGTCTTCATCGGGGTCGAGGGTACGGACATTTTTCAGGCCGAGTTTCGCCGCCATCGTCCAGCTGACTCCCCCGTTCACCCTGTCCGCGCTGGTGTGCGCCGCGTATATGGCGCATCCGTGTTTCACGGCGGCGTATATGCTTCCGCCCACGGATTCTTCGGGATCCACAGTCCTCAAAGGATTGTAGAGCAGAGGATGGTGCGTGAGGATCATATCGCATCCGCGGGACGCCGCTTCCTCGACGAGGGCGGGAGTGCAGTCGAGGGCGATGAGAACCCCGTGGACCTCCTGCTCGGGAGAGCCCACCTGGAGTCCGCTGTTGTCGCCTTCCGCCTGCGCGCACGCGGGCGCGAACGCCTCTATCGCGGCAATGATGTCCTTTACTTTCATAACGTTTCGCGGATTTCTACGAGCTGAGCGCGGATCTCCTTGAGGGAATCCAGCGCGCGAACCTTGCTGCTGACCTTGCGACGGTCCTCGAGAAGACGCTTCTGGGCACCCTCCAGCGAGAGTCCCTCGCCCTTCACGAGAACGTGAATCTGCTTGAGCGTGGCGATGTCCTCCTCGGTGTACTGACGGTTCCCCTTGCCGGTGCGGGAAGGCTTCAGCAGCTTTGAAAAAACGTTGGACCAATAACGCACCAGGGAAATGTTCTCCCCAAGTATGTTAGCGGTCTCGCTGATGCTGTAATACAGTTTGTCCATATATCAGTCCATTGATTGTCTTGTGTTTATCGACATGAAGAGCATATTCGAATACTCGTCCGCGTCGACGTCGGCGAAGAAGAAGTTGATGGGGTTGAGCACCTTGCCGTCCTGCAGCACCTCGTAATGCAGGTGCGGCGCGAACGCGGCTCCGCTCATGCCCGTCTCCCCGATCTTGGCGCCCTTCGCCACCTTCTGGCCCTGCACGACCTTGATGTCGGAAAGATGCAGGTAGCGGGTGACATAGCCGCCGGCGTGCTCCACCGTCACGGTCTTGCCTTCACCCTTGTAGGAATTCACCACCCTGGTCACGGTGCCGGCCGCGGGAACATAAACGGGAGTGCCCTGGGGCACTATTATATCCAGTCCGCGATGGTTCACCTCCGCCTTCAGCAGAGGGTTCATCTTCTTGCCGATGGACGCTCCTATCTGGGTAAAGGAGATGTCCTTTACCGGCATCGACATCGGAGGCAGCACCGTCTCCTCCGTGAATCCGGAGTATATCTTGCCGAAGCTCTCATTGACATCGGTCGCGTCCACCTCGAGGCCGCGAATCTTCTTGAAAGCGTAGGAGACCACCTTGTCGTCGGGGATGGAATCCGCTCCGAAGAGGAAATCCAGCGAACTGATGGGGTCGAGGCTCGGTGCGTCGGTATGGAAAACTTCCGTGTAGATGTCGCCGTCCTTGCGCTGCAGGCCGCTTATCACGTCGCCGAGCAGCTGTTCGCGGGGCCGCATCGTCGGAAGAGTCTTCTCGAACATACGGTTCTCGCGCCTCAGGCGCCTCTCCGTATCGGTGCTGAGGAAAATGGAAAGAATCAGGTACAGCACCGTAAAGAGCGATACCGACGCCAGGAAGACCTTGATGCCGGTCCACACTATCTTCAGGAAGGAGAATTTATCTTTCCTCACCGAGACGTCTCCGCGGTCGAAAATATACAAACGCTTCTTCGCCATCAGTTGCTCCTCCCCTGCAATAATTCGTTCGTGGACTTGCGGCGGGGTGTCGCTTCGGCCCTGCGCCTGTCGACCATCGCCCTGTATTCATCCGTCGGCATATCCATATCGAGGAAGTGATAAGGATTTATCCTGTTGCCCTTGTAGATGACCTCATAATGGAGGTGGGGTCCCGTGGAGATGCCGGTATTGCCCACCGAGCCGATCCTGTCACCGCGGTGCACGCTCATCCCGACCGCCACGTCTATGCCGCTGAGGTGAGCGTAGCGGGTCTTGTATCCGAATCCGTGATCGAGCACCACCTCGTTGCCGTAGCCCGTAAACTGGAACACGACCTTCTCCACCACCGCGTCGCCGGTCGCATAGACGGGATAGCCGATGCGCGTGGCGAAGTCCATTCCTTCGTGGAACTTGACATAGCCAAGCACCGGGTGGTAACGGCCTCCGAAGGTACTGGAGATGTGAACCTGGGTATTGTCCGGCAGCAGCGGGGGCACCGAAGGGATGTGCGATTTCATATCGCCGGCGCTCAGGGAGATGGCGTACACTTCGTCGAGCGCCATGCTCTGCACGTAGGTCCGCTTCGTGAGCATATCAATTCGCTGCAGAGTCTGCTTCAGCGAGGGATCCGCGCCGTATTTGTCGAGATATTCATAGCGGTTGATGCCGCCGAATCCGGAGTTCTTCACCTCCGCCGGCACCGCGTTAAGGCCGAAAATGGAACGGTAGACTTCATCGTCGCGCTCTTCGATTGCCTCGAGAGTCTCTTCATAAAGGTCGAGATGGCGGTTCATAACCGCAAGCTTGCCCTGCCAGCGGGCGTTCTCCTTCTTCAGTATCGCCGTCTTCGGGAGGTCCAGTCCGAGCACGGAAGTATAGAGCCAGAAATACAGCATCGCCAGCGCCACCACCGCCGCAACTCCCAATACCACACGCACATAGCGCAAATAACGCGGTCCTTCATAGACCTCGTACATCAGCGTTATAGGGTTGAAACGGTATCTCTGCATCACTATATTCAGCTTGCAAAGATACTAATTTTCCGTCAATTATCCTCGCTCACCTAAAGTAAAACGAGCCGCCGTGCGAGGGCGTATCGAGGAAGGCAATGCCGGGGTGGGCTCCCCTTGCGGGACGCACCACGGCCCTTTGCCTGACGCGGTAGGAAAAGGCGGCGGGGCTATACAGCGCGATAGGATTCAGGTTCGCGGAAGCCGCGGAGGAAATCGGCGGCGGGAAGACGTTTTTTGCCGGCGAGCTGGAGGTCGATGACCTCTATGGCGCCGTTGGCTGTGGCGATGTAGAGGGCGCCGTCCTTGACGGTGACGGTGCCGGGGGCGCCGGCAGGCTCGGAAGAAACCTTGCCGAAGAAGACCTTCAGTTCAAGCGGCTCGGCGCCGTCGCGGACCAGGGTGGTCCAGGCGGCGGGATAAGGGCTGAGACCGCGGATGAGGTTGTAGATATGCTTCGAAGGACGCGCCCAGTCGATGCGGGTGTTCTCCTTGGTGAGTTTGGGAGCCGGATGCAGGACCTCGGAACCCTGGATGAACGAACGCTGCACGCGGGTCTCGACATTGTGCTGGATAAGGCCCTCGGTGGTCTCCACCACGAGCTTCGCGCCCATCTCCATAAGACGGTCGTGCACATCTCCCGCAGTTTCCTCGGGCCCGATGCGGCAGTCCGCGCGAAGGATGATTCCGCCGGTGTCGATATCCTTGTCTATCATAAAGGTGGTGACGCCGGTATGGCGTTCGCCGTTGATGACCGCCCAGTTGATAGGAGCCGCGCCACGGTACTGCGGCAGAAGGGCGGCGTGCAGGTTGAAGGTACCCAGCTTGGGCATCCGCCAGACTTCTTCCGGAAGCATCCGGAACGCCACGACCACGAAGAGATCCGCCTTCCAGGCGGCGAGCGCCTCGAGGAATTCGGGATCCTTCAGCTTGAGCGGCTGCAACACGGGCAGGTCATGCTCCACAGCATATTTCTTGACCGCGCTCTGGTGCACTTCAAGGCCACGGCCGGACGGCTTGTCCGCCACCGTCACCACTCCGACGACCTTGTATCTGTTCCGTACGAGGGCATCCAGCGAAGCCACCGCGAACTCGGGAGTTCCCATAAACACTATGCGCTTCTTGCGCACCAGGCCGGCGACCTTGCTCTTGAGCTTGCGCCACCAGCTCGCCAGCGCGTCGTTGCCCTCCAGCAGGGTGGAATCGTGCACCGCCTTCCAGCATAGGAAAGCGCCTATCGGCCCCAGCACAAGCGCCGAAACGAATGCGCCGATGCTCGCCGTGACAGCTCCGTCCCTCGCGAGCTTGGTGCCGGAGATGTCCACCACCCAGTAAAGCACGAAGAACAGCACGGATATGATGGCGCTCGTTCCCAGTCCGCCCTTGCGGATGAGGGCTCCGAGCGGGGCTCCGATGAAGAACAACAGCAGGCAGGCAAGCGCCTGGGCGAACTTCTTCAGGTACTCTATGTCCATCCTGCGGAGGTAGTAGTTGTACTCGAAGACTTCGTTGTCGCAGCTGCGGATTTCCGCGCCGAGCGACTTGCACTTGTCGAGGGCCCTCTCGTACGAACTTATCTGCCCCTTGAGGTCCTTCCACTTCATGAAGCCCTTCGCCTGGAACAACCCCTGGCCGGCCATATAGGTATTGCGGGCCGCGGTGCCGAGCTGCTTGCGCAGGCTCAACGTCGGGTCGTTCCTCACCAGGTCGTAGTTGCGCTCGTGGGCATCGTTGTAGAGCCGCCTGAGCGAATCCCTTTCGTGCGACAGCTGATGGGTGTTCATACTCTTCACCTGGTCGCCGAAACGGCTGGAGTCGGACTTCTGGAACGCATAGTTGCTCAGCGGGATTATCAGTTCCTGCTTCGAGAAGTCCACGTGCTGGAGTTCCAGCGTGGTGTCGCGGTAGCGCTTTGTGTTGGTCTCCTGATAGTTGGAGCCGTTGTAGAGGGTGAAGGTGAGATAATCCTTGTTCTTGCTCATCTTCATCAGCGCCGAATCCGCCAGCGTCACGGTGACGTTGCCCTTGCCCGCGGTGTGGTCGTAGACCATCACGTCGTGCATTATGCCGGTCTCGTCGTCCTGCTTCTTCACGCGGAGGATATAGCCGTCGATGCCGTCATAGAATGTTCCTGCGGGGATTTTTATCTCGTTCTTGGTGCGTCCGATATCGTCGCGGAGCGTATAGATTTCGTTGAATGCCTTCGGCACGAGGTTGTTGCCCACGAAGAAGGCGCCGATGCTGATGAAAACGGATATCACCGCCAACGGCACCATCACCCTCGAGAGGGAGATTCCGGCGCTCTTGATGGCCATCAGCTCGTTGTGCTCTCCCATCTGGCCGAGGGTCATCATCGACGCCAGCAGGGTCGCGAGAGGCAGGGCGAGCGGCATGATGGTGCAGCCGCCCCACATCATAAATTCGAGAACTATCTTGAGGCCGAGGCCCTTGCCCACAAGTTCATCGATGTACAGCCACAGGAACTGCATCATCAGAATGAAAACGACTACCAGCAGGATCGCGAAAAACGGTCCCACAAAGCCTTTCACTATGAACTTGTCAAGTTTTTTCAAATCTTCGAAAGCAATGTTTCAAGAGCCTGGGGCAGTCCTGCAACTTCCTTGCCGCCCGCTGTCGCGAGACCGGGCTGTCCGCCTCCGCCGCCCTGGATGAACTTCGCCGCCTCGCGGATGTCCGCACCGGCATTGTGCCCCGCCGCGACAAGGTCCGCGGAGTACATAAGCAGAAGCTGGGGTTTGCCTGCGGTTTCGTAGGCAGCCGCTATCACAAGGCCCTGAGCCTCCTTCTGCAGCATAGTGGCCGCATCGCGAAGCATCGCGGGGTCGTCGCATTCGCCGAGTTTCACCACCTTCACTCCGTTTACGGGAACCGCGGCGGCGAGCAGGCTCTTCTTGAGTTCGAGGGTCTTGCCCTTGGCGATTTCCTGGAGCTGCTTGCGGTAGCCTTCGTTCTCTTCCACCATCTTCCTGACGGCTTCGCCGAGGTCGGGAGATCCTCCCAGAAGGCCACGGGCGCCCTTGACGGTATCCTGAAGGCCGTAGACTATCGCTTCCGCCTCTTCGCCGGTGACCGCCTCGATGCGCCTGATGCCGGCGGCTATGGCGCTTTCACTGGTTATCTTGAAGAAGCCGATGTTGCCGGTCGCGCTGGTGTGGCATCCGCCGCAGAGCTCGCAGCTCGGGCCGAACTTGACCACGCGCACGCTGTCGCCGTACTTCTCGCCGAAGAGGGCTATAGCGCCCATCGCTATAGCTTCTTCCATCGTCGCGTCACGCTTCTCCTCGAGATGATGGTTGGCCCTGATGAGGGCGTTCACCTTCTGCTCGACCTCGCGCAACTGCTCGTCGGAGAGCTTCTCGAAGTGGGAGAAGTCGAAGCGGAAGTACTTGTCGCAGACGAAGGAGCCCTTCTGCTCGACGTGGGTGCCGAGAACCTCGCGAAGCACCTCGTCCAGAAGATGGGTGCAGCTGTGGTTGGCGGCTATCCTCGCGCGGCGCTCCGCATCCACCCTGAGGGTGAAGAGGGCGCTGCCGTCGGCGGGAAGCTTGTCCGCGATATGGATGGTGAGGGTGTTTTCCTTGACGGTGTTGAGAATCTTTATGACCTCGCCGGAGGCGGAAACCGCCACGCCGGTGTCGCCGACCTCGCCGCCCATCTCTCCGTAGAAGGGAGTGCGGTCGAAGACCAGCTGGAGCATCTCCTTGTTCTTCTGCACCACCTTGCGGCTCTTCAGCAGGCGGACTCCCTCCAGTTCGGTGGAGTCGTAGCCGGTGAACTGAACGTCCTCGCCCTCGTTGTACACGGTCCAGTCGCCGAATTCATTGGCGGTGGCTCCGCGGGCGCGGTCCTTCTGCTTGCCGAGCTCCACCTGGAAGCCTTCGATATCCACCTTGTAACCCTTTTCACCTGCAATCAATTCGGTGAGGTCGATGGGGAAGCCGTAGGTATCGTAAAGCACGAACGCGTCCACTCCGGGCAGGACCTTGGTGGCGGCGTTCTTCGCCATATAGTCGTCCAGAAGCTTGATGCCCCTGTCGAGAGTGCGGAGGAACGCTGATTCCTCTTCGCGGATGACGTTCTCGATGAGTTTCTGCTGCGCCTTCAGCTCGGGATAGGCCTCACCCATGTCCTCGATGAGCTGGGGAACCAGCCTGCAGAGGAAGGGTTCGCCGAAACCGAGGAAAGTGTAGCCGTAACGCACTGCGCGGCGAAGGATCCTGCGGATCACATAGCCCGCCTTGACGTTGCTCGGGAGCTGTCCGTCGGCGATGCTGAACGAAATCGCGCGGATGTGGTCAGCGATGACGCGCATCGCTATGTCGGTCTCCCTGCTTTCGCCGTATTTATGGCCGCTGAGTTCGCCGATGCGGGAGAGCATTCCGGTGAATACGTCGGAGTCGTAGTTGCTGTTCTTGCCCTGGAGCACCGCGCAGAGGCGTTCGAAACCCATTCCGGTGTCGATGTTCTTTGCGGGCAGGCTCTCCAGATGGCCGTCGGCCTTACGCTCGAACTGCATGAACACGAGGTTCCAGATTTCGATGACGTGGGGGTCGCTCTTGTTCACGAGTTCCGCCCCCGGGATACCGGAAGCAGCCTTCTCTTCGGCGGTGCGGATGTCGATGTGGATCTCCGAGCAGGGACCGCAGGGGCCGGTGTCGCCCATCTCCCAGAAGTTGTCGTGCTTGTTGCCAAGCAGGATGTGGTCTTCGGGAAGATGCTTGCGCCAGGCAGCGCGGGCCTCTTCGTCAAGCTCGGTGCCGTCCTCGGCGCTGCCCTCGAACACCGTCGCGTAAAGCAGCTTCTTGTCGATGCCGTAAACTTCGGTGAGAAGCTCCCAGGCCCAGTCGATGGCTTCGGTCTTGAAGTAATCGCCGAAACTCCAGTTGCCCAGCATCTCGAACATGGTGTGGTGGTAGGTATCGTGTCCCACCTCCTCCAGGTCGTTATGCTTGCCGCTCACGCGGAGGCACTTCTGGCTGTCGGCCGCCCGTTTCATCTTCGGCGTGACGTTGCCGAGGAAAATATCCTTGAACTGGTTCATTCCCGCGTTGGTGAACATCAGCGTGGGGTCGTTCTTCACTACCATCGGCGCCGAGGGCACGACGGTATGTCCCTTGGATGCGAAGAAATCCAGGAACTTCTGCCTTATCTCTTTAGAAGTCATCATAATAATCTGATATAGCCTGCAAAGATAGTGCTTTTTACAAAGTAAACTCCGCTTCGGCCCTTATATCTTCGGACGATGCGCCAACCAGCGCCTTGAACTTGCCGGGTTCAGCCACCCAGACGTGCTTTTCGGCGTCGAAGAAGCTAAGCGCGTCGCGTCCGAAGCTGAATTCGACCGTCTTGCTCTCGCCGGGCTGCAGATAAACCTTCTCGAAGCCCTTGAGTTCCTTGAGAGGCCTGTCCACAGAAGACTCCAGGTCGCTGATATAGAGCTGCGCGACTTCCGCTCCGGCCACGTCGCCGGTATTCTTGACGGTGACTTTCACTGTCATCTTCTTGCCCATCTTCTTGGATGAGAGCTTCGCCTCGCCATACTCGAAGGTGGTGTAGCTGAGGCCGTAGCCGAAGGGGAACTGAGGCTTCACGCCCTTGGTGTCGTACCAGCGGTAGCCCACGTAGATTCCCTCGTCGTAATAGGTCTGCCACATTCCCTTTTCATCGGCGAAGCCGGGGAACTGCCTTTCAGTCTTGATGGGGCCGTCCGCCAGAGCCACAGGGAAGGTGACGGGGAGTTTGCCGGAAGGATTCACGTCACCCACAAGCACGTCTGCCAGGGCATTGCCGGTCTCGCTGCCGAGGTACCAGGCCTGAAGGATCGCCGCGACCTTGTCTGCGAAAGGCATTGCGACGGGGCTGCCCGAAACGTTCACGTAAACGAGATCCGGACGTGCCGCGGCAATAGCCTCGATCACTTCGTTCTGACCGTAGGGAAGCTCGTAGGAGAGCCTGTCGCGTCCTTCGCAATCCTGGTTGTCGTTCTTGTTGAGACCGCCGACGAATATCACGTAATCGGCTCCTTCGACCGCCTTGAGGGCATCCGCGACAAGCTTCGCCGCGGGACGGGGTTCGGTAAGGTCGTACAGGCCGTAATTGTAGTTGCCCGGAGTGGGCTGGCCGGAATAATATGCCCTTTCATATACGACTTCCGCTTCGGGGAAGGCGTTCCTGATGCCCTGCAGGGGCGAAATCTCGTGCTGGGCCTTGAGCGAGGAGGACTGGCCGCCCACAATCATGGGACGGATGGCGTTCTCGCCGAGAACCACGATCTTCTTTGCATCCTTCTTGAGAGGAAGCACTCCCTCGTTGCGCAGAAGCACGATGCCTTCGCCGCCGATCCTGCGGCAGTCGGCAGTGTGCTCGGGGCTGAGGAACGAGCCGAAATATCCGTCCGCCTGAGTGCGGAAGTTGAGCCTCAACGCGCGGCGCACCTTCTCGTTCAGTTCATCTTCGGAGAGCTCCCCGGCGATGATCTTGGCCTTGTAAGGCTCCGCCATATAGTATGCGTCGTATGCATTTGCAAGGCCCTGAGACAGACCGTCGGTATGGGTGCCGAATTCCAGGTCGACTCCGCCGTGTGCGGCGCCTTCAGTGTCGTGCACGGCTCCCCAGTCGCTGATCACGGCGCCGTCGAAGCCCCATTCTCCCTTGAGGATGTCAATCAGCAGGCGCGGATTGTGCGACGCGAACACTTCCTCGTAGCGGTTGTAGGAGGACATTATCGACCAGGCACCGCCTTCCTGCACCGCTGTCTTGAACGCGGGCAGATAAATCTCGTACAGGGTACGGTCGTCCACCACAGAGTTGCCGTCGGTACGGTGCGACTCCTGGTTGTTCACCGCATAATGCTTCACGCAGGCCGCCACCTTGTTGCTCTGGACGCCCTTCACATACTGCGCGGAAAGTTTTCCCGCGAGGAAGGGATCTTCTCCCATATACTCGAAGTTGCGTCCGCAGAGAGGAGTGCGGCAGATGTTCACGCCGGGGCCCAGCAGCACGTTCTTGCCGCGGTAGCGGGCCTCTTCGCCAACGCTGCGGCCGTACAGGTATGCGATATCCTTGTTCCAGGTCGCCGCAAGGCAGGTCAGAGAAGGATAAGCGGTGCAGCTGTCGTTGGTCTGGCCGGCGGCCGCCCACTTGTCCCAAAGGGTTTCGGGACGCAGCCCGTGAGGGCCGTCGTCGCATTTCAGTTCGGGGATTCCAAGCCTGGGCACGCCCGGCGAGGTGAACTTGCTCTGAGCGTGGATGAGCGCTATCTTTTCGTTAAGCGTCATCTGCGCGAGGGCATCCTCGACTTTGCTTTCGATGTCTTTCTGTCCGTTGTTCGCGCAGCATCCTGCGAGAAGCAGGCCGGCGATGAGAAGGTATCCGTATTTCATATTCTTGGTTATTGGTTCGATTTATTGCCTTGCCCCGGCCACGAGGTCGAGGATTTCGGCGGTTATCTTGGCCTGGCGGCCCTTGTTGTATTCGAGGCTGAGTTCGGCGAGCAGGTCTTCGGCGTTGTCCGTCGCCGCCTGCATCGCGATCATCCGCGCCGCGTGTTCCGCAGCGACGCTGTCGAGTATCGCGGCGTACAGTTTCAGCCGTATCACCTGCGGCAGCAGGTCGGCGAGTATTGCTTCACGCCCGGGCTCCAGAATATAATCGTCGACCTGGTCGCGAGGTGGGCGCTCCCCCTTCGGGAGTTCGCCCTTCGGGCTCACCCCACCATCTGACGATGGTCCCCCCGCTTCCGTGCCGCGGGTGGCACGTCCCTCAGGAGGAAGCCCCACCTCGCCGCAAGGCGGCAAGTATGATTCTACTACGACTTTCTGGGTAGAGGTGGAGACGAAGTGATTGTAAACCAGGAGCACGTTGGAGAATCGGCCGGAGTCGAAGCCATCGACCAGAGCCGAGGCGAGGGTTTGCGAGGCGCCGTAGTCGGGATGGGCGACAAGGTCGTTCAGTGATTGCCGATCGGCGTCGGCAATGACGCCCGCTTTTCGCAACGGCTCTGCAATTTTTCTGCCCAGGGCGAAAACCTCGACGCAGTCGGGGCCGCCGGCTTGGGCGACAAGTTCCAGAACCTTGCGGAGGACATTGCCGTTGAACGCTCCGCAGAGCGAAGAGTTCGACGCAATCGCCACAATGGCCAGCTTGCCTTTCGCCTCCATCTCCGGTGCGGCGGAATCGCCTCCGGTTCCTCCAAGGGCCGAGAGCATCTTCTCAAGTTCCTGCTGGTAAGGACGCATAGTCTCGACGGCCTGCTGTGCCTTGCGCAACTTGGCGGAAGACACCAGTTTCATCGCCGACGTTATCTTGAGCGTCGAACGAACCGACCCGATATGGTCCTTTATTTCCCGCAGCGAAGCCATTCAGTCCTATCCTTTCAATTGGGTGCAAACCTGTGCCGCCACTTTTTCTATTGTCTTCCCGGCGTTGTCAGGCACGCGTCCGGCCGCCAACTCTTCCAGCAGGTCGGCGTGGGAAGCGCGCATACGGTCGAGGAACAGTTTCTCGAAATCGCGCACCTGGTCCAGTTCCAGGGAGGCCATAAGGGCATGCGTGCCGCAGTACAGCACTGCCACCTGCTCCCCTACCGGCATCGGCGAATACTGCGCCTGAATGAGCAGGCGGTTGTTCTTGCGCCCCTTGTCGAGGGCCATCGCAGTGACCTTGTCCATATCTGACGAGAACTTGCTGAAAGCCTCCAGTTCGCCGTACTGCGCCTGGTCTATCTTCAGCGTTCCCGCCACTTTCTTCATACTCTTCACCTGGGCGGCGCCGCCGACTCGCGACACCGAGATGCCCACGTTGATTGCCGGCCTGAAGCCCTGGTTGAAGAGCGAACTTTCCAAGTAAATCTGACCGTCCGTGATGGAAATCACGTTGGTCGGGATGTAAGCCGATACGTCGCCCGCCTGGGTTTCGATAATCGGCAGGGCGGTGAGCGAGCCTCCGGCCTTCACTTTGCCCTTCAGCGCAGGAGGAAGGTCGTTCATCTGCTCGGCAACTTCCTGCTGTTCAATTATCTTCGCGGCCCTTTCGAGAAGGCGGCTGTGCAGATAGAAGACGTCGCCCGGGTATGCCTCGCGGCCGGAAGGCCTGCGCAGGATAAGCGACACTTCGCGGTATGCCACCGCCTGCTTGCTGAGGTCGTCGTAAACCACGAGCGCCGGACGCCCCGTATCGCGGAAATATTCTCCGATGGCAGCCCCGGCGAAAGGCGCGAAATACTGCACCGCGGCGGGGTCGGCGGCCGTTGCGGCCACCACTATGGTATAGTCCATGGCACCTTTCTCGCGCAGGGTTCCCACCGTCGCCGCTACCGTCGAGGCCTTCTGGCCAACCGCCACATAGATGCAGTAAACAGGCTTCCCGGCAAGGAATTCTCCCCGCTGGTTGATGATGGTGTCTATCGCAAGTGCGGTCTTTCCCGTCTGGCGGTCGCCGATAATTAGCTCGCGCTGTCCGCGGCCGATCGGGATCATCGCATCGATGGCCTTGAGGCCCGTCTGGAGCGGTTCGGTCACGGGTTCGCGGAAGATGACGCCGGGAGCCTTGCGCTCGAGGGGCATCTCCACCTTCTCGCCGCCAATCGGCCCGAGGCCGTCGAGAGGCTCGCCGAGAGGGGTGACCACGCGGCCCACCATCTTCTCGCCGACATCGATGGAGGCGATTCTGCCAAGACGCCGCACGCTCATACCCTCTTTCACCTGGTCGGTAGGGCCGAGCAGCACCGCGCCCACATTGTCCTCCTCGAGGTTCATCACCACGGCCTTCACGCCGGAGGCGAACTCAAGAAGCTCGCCCGCTTCGGCATTCACAAGTCCGTAGATACGCGCCACGCCGTCGCTCACCTGCAGAACTTCGCCCACCTCCTCGTACTTGACGGAAGTGTCGATGCCCTGCAGCTGGTCCAGCAATATGCGGGAAACCTCGCTTGCGCTTATGTTGTTGTTCTGTGCCATTACACTATTCTGTTATTCTTTTCGATGAACTCGCGCCGGATGCGTTCCATCTGGGTGCGCACGCTGGCGTCGAGCATATATCCGTCCACTTCGAAGACGAATCCCCCTTCGAGGGAAGGGTCCACGGCGCTGTCCATTATCACACGGCCGCCGTCCTTTTCAAGAATCGAGGCGATGCGTTTTTCCAGCCCGGGAGAAGGGACCGCGGTGCGAAGATGCACGAGACGCGCTCCGGCCGCCTCGCACCATAGCCTTGTAAAATGAGTGAGGGTGAATTTGAGATGATCGTCGCGACCGCGGTTCCGCATAAGCAGCACAAGCTTCGCGAGGTCCGGTTCCAGCTCGGCAGGCAGATGCGAAGGGTCCGACAGAATCTGCCGGGCCTGTTCGAAGACCTGCTCACCCCGGCCCGACTGCTGTACCAGAAGCAGAAGGGCCCGGGCGTATCTTGCTGAAATCACCCCCGTGTTCATCAGTTGTGAGGCTTGTCGGTTTTTGCGGTTTCATCCGCGAGCCTGTCGATCAGGGCCATCTGCTCGGGCGAGGAGGAAAGCTTCTCGCGGAGCACCTTTTCGGCCACCTCGACGGACAGCAGGGCCACTTCGCGCCTTACGTCGCGCAGGGCGCTCTCGCGCTCGCGGTCTATCTGCGCCTTGGCATCCGCTATCATCCTGGCGGTCTCCTCGCGGGCATCGGTGCGGGCCTTCTCGAGTATCTCCTCGCGGGCCTTGGCCGCTTCCCGCAGTATCTGTCCCTGTTCGGCACGCGTCTGCGCTATCATCTCCTGCTGCTCCTTCGCCAGGTCCGAGAGCTGCGCGCGGGCTTCTTCGGCCTGCCGCAGCGAATCGGCTATCGACGCGGAGCGTCCCTCCACGGCCTTGGTAATGATCGGGAAGCCCCACTTGGCAAGTATGAAGAATACTATGCCGAAGATGAGGACCATCCAGAACAGGAGGCCGGAATCAGGAGTGATAAGGCTCATGGTTTACTTGAGCAGAATTGCAAGCAGGCAGACGATGATACCCAGAAGGGATGCGCCTTCGATCATACCTGCAACGATAATCATACTGCTGCGGATATTGCCTGCAGCTTCGGGCTGACGGGCGATGGCTTCCATTGCAGAAGTACCCACCTTTCCGATTCCGTAACCTGCAGCGAATGCTGCCAGTGCTGCGCCGAGCGCCGCTCCCACCTTTCCGAGAACCGCTCCTGCGACTGCTTGAAGAAGAACAAATTCAATCATATCAATAAAGGTTTAATGTTGTCTTGCAAGTCCGATGTAAATAGAGGAAAGCATAGTGAAAATATATGCCTGAATGAAGGATATCAGCAGTTCCAGGCAGTCCAGGAAGATGCCGAAAATAACCGAAATGATGCTCATCCCACCGAGCAGCACCCCACCGTATTTTGCAACGATGAATATGATGCAAACCATGCTCAGCAGCTGTATGTGCCCTGCCAGCATGTTTGCGAAGAGTCGCACTGTAAGCGAAATGGGCTTTACAATGGCGCTGAAGATTTCTATCACCGCCATTATTGGCTTGAGGAAGCCGGGCACGTCCGGGCTGACCAGTTCCTTGTAGTAATGCCTGGTGCCAGTAAGGTTAACGGTGAAGAAGGTAAACAGCGCGAGCACCATGGTGCAGGCAATGTTTCCGGTAAGATTCGCCCCTCCGGGGAAGAAGGGGATAATGCCCAGAAGATTGTTCAGCAGGATGAAGAAGAAGGCCATGCAGAGATAGGGAGAGTAGCGCCTGTAGTCGCGTTCCCCGATATTCTCCAGCGCCATTTCGTGCACCATCAGCACCAGGGGTTCCATTACTGCCGCGATGCCCCTGGGGGCTTCCTTCGTGGCATCGTGCCTGCGGTACCAGCGTGCGGTCAGAAGCACTATAAGCAGAAGCAGAAGGCTCCCGAAGATGAGGCTCAGCACGTTGCGGGTGATGCTGATATCGAAAGGTTTATTCCCCGCCGCATCCACTATCTTCCCTTCGTGGGCAGATCCTGCCGGAGCGATGTGCAATCCTTCGTATTCTGCCCCGTCTTCAAGCTTGGCAGAGCTGAAGCAGTGCCAGCCGTCGCTGTAGACTATTACGGGCAGATGCAGCACCAGGTGCTTTTCTCCCCAGCTGAAGATATGCCACTCGTAGCCGTCGCCGATATGCTCGAAGATGATGTCGGCAACCGCGGGCTCTTCTTCGGCAGGCCGGGCCTCCGCAGGCTCAGCTCTCAGCGACATCACTGAAAGCTGCAGAACCACTATGAGCCACAGTCTTCTCATATCTCGCAGCAAACTGTTACCACATCGTTTTCCACCCGGACCATACCGGACTTGATTGCCAGCGCCTGCTCGTCGGAGCCTGATTCGCGCCAGCGCAATTCACCCGCAGCCAGCGCCGAAATGAGCGCCGCATGCCCGGGCAGCACCTCGAAACTCCCCATTGCGCCCGGCAGGAACACCGCAGTCGCGTCGTGGGTTTCGCCCGAAGAGGGTGTGAGTATCCGAAGCGTTATCATATCTGCCTATTCCTTGGCCTGTGAAAGTATCTTTTCGCCCTTGGCTTTTGCCTCTTCGATGGTTCCGACATTCAGGAAAGCCTGCTCGGGCAGGTAGTCGCACTCACCGTCGAGTATTGCCTTGAACCCGCGGATGGTATCGTCGATGTCCACCATCACGCCGGGAACTCCTGTGAACTGCTCTGCCACACTGAACGGCTGGCTGAGGAAACGCTGCACGCGGCGGGCGCGGTTGACGGTGAGTTTGTCCTCGTCGGAGAGTTCGTCCATACCGAGAATCGCGATGATGTCCTGCAGTTCCTTGTTGCGCTGGAGTATCTGCTTCACCCGCTGGGCGGTATTGTAGTGATCCTCGCCCACTATAACCGGGTCGAGGATTCGAGATGTCGATTCCAGAGGATCCACAGCAGGGTATATGCCAAGTTCCGCAATTTTGCGGCTGAGCACCGTAGTGGCGTCGAGGTGGCTGAAAGTGGTGGCCGGAGCGGGGTCCGTAAGGTCGTCCGCCGGCACGTACACCGCCTGCACGGAGGTAATGGATCCGTTGCGGGTCGAGGTAATTCGCTCCTGCATCTGCCCCATCTCCGTAGCCAGGGTAGGCTGGTATCCAACTGCCGAAGGCATTCGCCCGAGAAGGGCGCTCACTTCGCTTCCCGCCTGGGTGAAACGGAAGATGTTGTCAATGAAAAACAGTATGTCCTTGGGGCTGTCGGGGTCGGTGCTGTCGCGGAAGGATTCTGCCAGGGTGAGGCCGCTCAGGGCCACGCTGCTACGCGCTCCCGGAGGTTCGTTCATCTGGCCGAAAACCATTGCCACCTGGCTCTGCGCCAGCGCTTCCTTATCTATCAGGGAGAGGTCCCAGCGCCCCTGCGCCATCGCCTCGTCGAAGGCCTTGCCATACTTGATCACCCCCGATTCTATCATCTCGC
>JAGABD010000062.1 GCA_017614795.1 Bacteroidales bacterium | reverse complement strand
GTATCCAGCTCAACGACTCCTTCAAGAGCGTGGACGACATCCGCGACTTCATCGCCGCGGAGCGCGAATCCAAGAGCGAACAGGACCGTGCGTTCATGACCGTCTGCATCAAGGCGGACCGCGACGTGCGTATGGGTATCATCACCGACGTCAAACAGGAGCTGCGCCGTTGCTCGGCTCTAAAGATAATGTACTCCGCTTCCAAATCGGAATAGAGTACCTTTGAACTTTGAACCGGCTGGCACAGTCATTCCGTGATTTGCGAATGAGTATGATGTCAGCCGGTTTTTGAAACGAAAGACAAATGGAAGATATTCAAAGGACCAAGGTCAAGGACCTTTTGAAGATGGCGCCCGGCGGCGAAGTTCTCGCCAAGGGTTGGGTGCGCACGAAACGCGGCAACAAGGACATCGCGTTCATAGCCCTCAACGACGGCTCCACCATCAACAACATACAGATAGTGGTCGACAAGGCTGCCACGGACGCCGCGCTTCTCGCACGCGTCACCACCGGCGCCTGCATAGCCGCGAAGGGCAAGCTGGTGGAATCCATCGGCAGCGGACAGGCGGTCGAAATCCAGGCCTCTGAGCTCGAGGTCTACGGCGACTGCGACCCCGTGCGCTACCCTCTCCAGAAGAAGGACACCACCTTCGAGTTCCTGCGCACCATCGCGCATCTGCGCCCGCGCACCAACACCTTCGGAGCGATCTACCGCCTTCGCAGCCAGATGGCCTTCGCCATCCACGAATACTTCCATTCCAGGGGTTTCGTCTACCTCAACACTCCCCTCATCACCGCCGCCGACGCAGAGGGCGCGGGAGAGATGTTCCAGGTGACCACGCTCGACCTCGAGAACGTACCCCGCGACAAGAAGGGACGCGTCGACTACAGCCACGACTTCTTCGGCCGCCAGACCTCCCTCACAGTGAGCGGACAGCTGGAGGGCGAACTCGGAGCCACCGCCGTGGGAGAAATCTACACCTTCGGCCCGACCTTCCGCGCGGAGAATTCCAACACTCCGAGGCATCTCGCCGAATTCTGGATGATAGAGCCTGAAATGGCCTTCTACGACATCCACGACAACATGCGCCTCGCCGAGGACTTCATCAAGCACCTGGTGCGCTACGCGCTGGACAACTGCTACGACGACATCAAGTTCCTCAACGACCGCTACGACGACGGGCTCATCGAGAGGCTCCGCGGAGTAATAGACACCGAATTCAAGGTGCTCACCTACACCGAGGGCATCGAGATTCTCGAAAAGGCGGTCGCCGACGGACACAAGTTCGAATACCCCGTGAGCTGGGGCACCGACCTGCAGAGCGAGCACGAACGCTATCTCGTCGAGCATCACTTCGGCCGCCCGGTCATTATGACCGACTACCCCAAGGACATCAAGGCCTTCTATATGAAGCAGAACGAGGACGGACGCACCGTTCGCGGAATGGACGTTCTCTTCCCGAAGATCGGCGAAATTATCGGCGGAAGCGAGCGTGAAGCGTCCCTCGAGAAGATAGAGGCCCGCATCGACGAGCTCGGAATGAGCCGCCGCACCCTCGAGTGGTACCTCGACACCCGCCGCTTCGGCACCTGCCCCCACTCGGGCTTCGGCCTGGGCTTCGAGCGCCTGCTGCTCTTCATCACCGGAATGAGCAACATCCGCGACGTCATCCCCTTCCCCAGAACACCTAAAAACGCAGAATTCTAATGTTAGTCATCGGTATCGCCGGAGGTTCCGGCTCAGGAAAAACAACGGTCGTGAAGTCCATCTCGGAGCATCTTCGCGAACGCGTGGTTGTCATCCCCCAGGACGCTTACTACAAGGACTCCAGCAACCTTTCTGACGAGGAGAAGCGCAACCAGAATTTCGACCACCCGGACGCCATCGACTGGGATCTCCTCTGCAAGCAGCTCGCGGACCTCAAGGCCGGCAAGACCGTGCAGCAGCCCATCTATTCCTATATCAGCTGCTCGCGTTCCAAGACCGAGACAACGACTGTGGAGCCCGCCGACGTGATTATCATCGAGGGCATTCTGATTTTCACCTGCAAGAAGCTGCGCGAACAGTGCGACATCAAGATTTTCGTGGACGCCGATGACGACGACCGCCTGATGCGGGTCATGGCGCGCGACATCCGCGAACGCGGCAAGAATGTCGAATGGGTCATCGAGCGCTACACCCGCACCGTGAAGCCGATGTACCTGCAGTTCATCGAGCCCAGCAAGCGCTATGCCGACGTCATAGTGCCCCAGGGCGGACACAACAAGGTGGCCATCAACGTCATAATCGCCACCATCGAAAAGGCTCTGCGCGAGAACAAGAAAGCCGGGGAGACCAAGTGAAACGCCTCCCTTCAGAAGACCGCGCAGGAATATACATCACCATTATAGTGCATCTGGTGGTGCTCATCGTTCTGATGGGCTTCAAACTGGGCACGCTCGTGCAGAAGGAGCACAGTTTCGTGCTCGACTTCACCAAAGCCGAAGAAGTGGAGAAACTCCAGAAGGAACTGGAGTTCAAGCAGGCCGTGAACGACAGGCTCAACGAACTGCTGTCTTCCGGTGGCAGCTATGTCGCCAACGTCGCCGTGGACCGTTCCGCCTTGAAGGACGACCGCAGTTCCGCCGAGGATACCCGAAAGCTCTATGAAGATGCGCAGAGGCTGCAGGAGGAACTGCAGAAGGGCGTGACTCCTAAAGAGAACGAGATCGTGGCAGCGCCCGAGCCGGTTCACAAGCCTGCCGAAAAGCCGGCCGAGAAGGTGCAATATTCCGGGCCTTCGGTACTGAGTTACGAACTGGAGGGCCGCAAGGCCAGCCATCTGCCCATCCCCGCCTACCGCTGCATGGGCGCCGGTCAGGTGAAAGTTCTTATAGGGGTGGATCCCCAGGGGACCGTCCAGGCTGTCAAGATAGACGATGCCGAATCCTCCTCGGACGGCTGCCTTCGCGCCTTCGCCACCCGCGCCGCGCGCCTCAGCCGCTTCTCTGCCAGCACCACCGCCCCCTCACGCCAGGCCGGCTACATCGTCTATACTTTTGTTGCGCAGTAATAGTTTTTTTATTACCTTTGCAACCCCTTTCGGAGAGATGGCTGAGTGGTCGAAAGCGGCGGTCTCGAAAACCGTTAATCCCCCATCGGGGATTCTGGGGTTCGAATCCCCATCTCTCCGCGCTATGCAATCAGAATCAAACGCCGTACGAGAGTGCGGCGTTGATGTTAAGAGGCAGTCCGTCAAGCGCTTGTGCTTGTAAGGTTCTGCCTCTTGGCATCAAGCAACCTCCGGTTGCATTTGAATTCTGATTGCTCGCGGAAATCTGGGGAAATGCGAAGGCGGCAGCCTGAGCAAATCCCCCT
>JAGABD010000061.1 GCA_017614795.1 Bacteroidales bacterium | reverse complement strand
GTCGGCATACGGGGGTCGTCCCATCCCGCCACAAGACCCTTCTGCACCAGCTCGAGGAGCTTGCGCTTGCTCATAAGGGTGTAGGTGAGGTTCAGGCGGGCGAATTCGTACTGATGGCTGGGATAGATGCCCAGGGTCTGGATGTACCAGTCGTAGAGCGGACGGTGCACGTCGAATTCGAGGGTGCAGATGGAATGCGTGATATGCTCGATGGAGTCGCTCTGGCCGTGGGTGAAGTCATACATCGGGTAGATGCACCACTTGTCGCCCGTGCGGTGGTGGCTGGCGTGCTTGATGCGGTACATTATAGGGTCGCGGAACATCATGTTCGGCGAAGCCATGTCTATCTTGGCGCGGAGCACCTTCTCGCCGTCGGCGTATTTGCCGTCGCGCATCTCGCGGAAGAGACGGAGGTTCTCCTCCGGCGTGCGGTCCCTCCAGGGGCTGGGCGTGCCGGGAGTCTCGACAGTGCCGCGTCCGGCGCTGATTTCCTCCTGCGTCTGGTCGTCGACATAGGCCAGGCCGCGCTTGATCATATCCTCGGCCCACTCATAGAGCTGGTCGAAATAGTCGGAAGCGTAGAGTTCCTTCTCCCACTTGAAGCCAAGCCACTTGATGTCCTCCTTGATGGCGTCGACGTACTCCGTATCCTCCTTGGTGGGGTTGGTGTCGTCGTAGCGAAGGTTGGTCTTGCCGCCGTATTTCTGGGCAAGGCCGAAGTTTATGCAGAGGCTCTTGGCGTGCCCCAGATGCAGATATCCGTTGGGTTCGGGAGGGAAACGGGTAAGGATGGATTCGACTTTGCCCGTCTTGAGGTCGTTCTCGATGATTTCCTCCAGGAAATTGAGTCTTTTCTCTTCTTCCATACACTAGATTCTAATAACTTGCAAATATAATTAAAGGATGCTGAAAATGACAACGAACGCAGGCGTTTTTTAATGGGATTTTTGCTATTTTTGCGCTATGGTTTATTCGATGACAGGATATGGCAAGGCCGAAGTGGCCCTCGCCGCCGGAAAACTCAGCATAGAAATCCGCAGCCTCAACGGCAAAGGCACCGACATCAGCATCAAGAGCCCCCTCATCCCCAAGGAAAAAGAACTGCCCCTGAGGCAGAAGATAGCAGAAGCCCTCGTGCGCGGCACAATCGACGTGTTCGTCAACCTTGAAGCGGCCGGAAGCGAGAACGTCAAGGCAATCAATGCGGGTGCAGTAAAGGAGTATTACAGGCAGATAAAAGACCTGCGCGATGAGCTTCCCGGCTTTGCAATGGGCAGCCTGGAGGCCTCCGACCGCATGAACAATGAACTGCTGGCGGCCATACTGCGTTTTCCCGACGTGCTGGATTCGCACAAGGCCGACGTCATCGACGAGAGCAACTGGCCCGAGGTTGAAGCCGGCTTCGACAAGGCCCTCGCCGCCGTCAAGGAGTATCGCGCCAAGGAAGGAGAAGCCCTCGTGAAGGACGTCACGGGCCGCATCCACAATATCCTGGAGCTCGAGAACGAGGTGGAATCCCACGAGGCCGAGCGCATCCAGACCATCAAGGACAAGATTGTTTCAGCCGCCGATGACCTCCACGTCAAGCTGGACGCCGAGCGTTTCGAGCAGGAGATGATTTTCTATCTCGAGAAATACGACATCAACGAGGAGAAGGTGCGCCTGCGCCAGCACTGCAAGTACTTCCTTGACACCATCTCGAACGAGCCCTGCCCCGGCAAGAAGCTGGGATTCATAGTGCAGGAGATGGGCCGCGAGATCAACACCACCGGAAGCAAAGCGAACCACGCCCTTATCCAGAAGGCCGTGGTCCGCATGAAAGACGAGCTCGAGAAGATTCGCGAGCAGAGTCTCAATATACTTTGATTTCGCCCATTTCGACGCCGAAACAGCCGTCGGTGATGATTGGAACCTTCTTCCCGTCGAGATCCTTTACATAGATGAAACCGTCCACGAAAGTGTGGGTGTGGCCGCCTATCACGAGGTCCACGCCGCGCGTCTGCGGTATCACCTCCTGGTCCACGTCGTAGCCCATATGGCTGAGCAGTATCACAAGATCGCAGCGCTCGAAGTCGCGAAGGACCGGAATGTACTTGTTCACTGTCTCGACGTTGTCGAACTGGATGATGCGCTGGGCGATGGGCGCCGCCACCATCTTGTCGATTTCGCTCTCGAAGCCGAGTATGCCTATGCGAAGGCCGGCTTTCTCGATCACGACATAAGGTGCAATCTCTTTCTGAAGAACCTCGGGGAACACGCAGTTGGCGCATACCACGGGGCATTCTATCTTCGACAGCCTGTCCGCCAGATCCTCGATGCCGCCGTCAAGTTCGTGGTTGCCGAGAGTCAGGCAGTCGTATCGGAGGGCGTTCACCATCTTCCCTTCGAGGCTGCCGCGCAGTTCGCTATAGTACGAAGTACCCTGATGGAAGTCGCCGGCGTGCACCAGCAGCACTTTGTCGTCGCCATATAGGGCACGGACGCTGTCCACGAAGGCGGCGCGCTCGATTATGCCTCCCCGTCCGTCGGCGGAACCGCCGCGCATCGGGTCGAAATGGCTGTGGGTATCGTTGCAGTGAAGAATCACCAGCCTGGGCTGCCTGGCGCAGGAAAGCGCGAGAACAGCCACCGCAATAATGTAAAGAATCCTTTTCATCGCCTAGTCCTCCACTTTCATTCGACCGTCGGTCTTGTATTCCAGATACTTGCCCGCCGCCGTGAGGGCGCGCACGTCTGCAAGGACCGCGTCGCCTATCAGCACGTCGGTAATCACATAGTCGCGGGCGTTGCGGGCCAGCTTAAAGCCGTCTCCCCCGTCCAGGAGGAAGTCGATGGTCGCCACGCCGTAGACGCGTTCGTCGTCGAGCGGCTCTCCCCATATTTCAGCGCTGACAAGCTTGCCGCCCTTGATTACGACGCGGCCGCCCGAAATGCACTGGGGCTTGGTCTCGGCCATATATTCCAGCACGGCGCGCAGGTCGCTTCCCTTGAGTTCCACCCAGGTCAGATAGTTCTTGAACGGCAGCATCGACACCAGGTCGTCCAGCAGCACGTCGCCGGCGGGAATGTCCACGCGGATGCCGCCCGTATTGGTGAATGCGAAGTCGACGCGCCGTCCGGTAACCTTCGCCACATCGGCGGCGAGCCGGTCCGCAATGAAGTCGAACAGGGCGCACTCGGGTTTGGTGCGTACGAGGTCCTCGGGCGCATAGGCTATCACCTCCTTGAGGCGGGCCATATCCGGCTGCACTCCGATGAGAGCCTCGGCCACGGCAGGAGTGCTTCCGCCTTCGAACACACGGCCGTTGGGAGCCGTGTAGACTCCGTTTTCGACCGTACCCAGCGTCTGGGGCACATTGTCCACCGAAGGGCATTTCACCCCGGTGCGGCTGCCGTCCATAATATGCTTCTGCCACTTGAAGCCGCCCGAAGCGCAGGCGGTCAGCGCCGCCAGCGCGAGAATCGCGGCAATTACTTTTGCTTTAACCATTTCCAGAGGTCTTTCCAGGTTGATTTCTGACCGAAGATGAGGATGCCCGCCTTGTAGATCTTGGCCGAGGCCCAGGCGATCGCCGCGAAGGTGACCACCAGCAGCGCCACGGAAAGCAGGATCTCCCAAGCGGGAACGCCGTAAGGGATGCGCGAGAGCATCACGATGGGCGAAGTGAAAGGTATCATCGAGCCCCACCACACTATTCCGCTGTAAGGGTTGCGCATTGCGATGAAGGCGATGAAGAAGCCTAGGACCAGAGGTATGGTGGCGGGCAGCTGCAGCTGCGTGCTGTCCGCCTCGTTCTCGACCGCGGAGCCTATCGCAGCGAACACCGATGCGTAGAGCAGGTATCCGAGAAGGAAGAACACCAGGAAGCATCCTATGAGGGTTCCCCAGGGGATGTTGGCGAGAGTGGTCACGATTACCGACAGTTCGTCGGGCTCCTGGGCCGTCACGGCGCTGAGGTCGAGGGTGGCGGCGTCCATTCCGGGAGCGGCCATCTGCATCATCTGCGCCGTCTTGTCGGGACTTGCGGCCTTCACCATATCGCCCAGGCCGAAGATGGCGTTGCCCGCGAAGAGCAGCACTCCGGTAAGGATTATCCACAGCAGGAACTGCGTCAGGGCCACCAGGGCGATGCCTATTATCTTGCCGAACATCAGGTCGATGGCCTTCACCGACGAAACGATGACTTCAATCACGCGGGAAGACTTCTCCTCGATGACCGAGCCCATCACCATTCCGCCGAAGATGGCTATGAACATATAGATGATCATACCCAGAATCATCGACACGGCCATATAGATGCCCGATTCCGAGACTGTTTCGCGGCCGTCCTCGCCGAGGGTGAACTCCTTCACCCTGACATCGGCCTTGACGTCCTTGAGTATCTTGTCTAGACCCGCTATGTTGTAGCTGCGGATGCGGTAGTCCTCCACCGCCTTGTTCACCTTGGAACGGAGCGCCTCGGAGAAGTCCACGCCCGCGGGCTTCTTGCTGTAGGTCTGCACCGACACGGAAGCCGCCGAGTCGACGGGGCTAATCTGCACGAGCACGTCTATTCCGAGCGCCTCCAGGCTGCTCTTGAGGCTGTCGGGGTCGCTGGCGCTGAAGTCGCGGTATTCCGCCGCCTCGCCGCTTTCGAGCCAGGGCATCACTATGCCCGAATTGTCCACCACGGCCACAACCTGCTTCTTTTCCTTGGTGTTGAGCATAAGGATGGTAGGCAGGCTGCACATCACCGCGAAGAGGATGGGCACCACGAAGGTGAGGATGAGGAAGGATTTCTTCTTGACACGGGTGGTGTACTCGCGTCCGATTACCAGATTTATAGTGCGGAAATTCATATTCTGTCCTCCCCTGTTACAAGTTTGATGAAAATGTCGTTCATACGGGGCATCAGCTCGCGGTAGGCGTTGATCTGAACGCCCTTTTCGATGTACGACTGCAGTGTGGCGCGTCCGTCCGTCTCGCGGGGCAGGACCTCGGTGTGGCGGCCTTCGGCGTCGGTGTAGACGAGTTCGATGTTGTCGTTGCCGTAACGGCGGCGGATTTCGGCGAGTTCGCCCGTGACGACCAGCTTGCTCTTGTTGATGAGCGCGATGTCGTCGCAAAGCTCCTCGACGCTTTCCATGTTATGGGTGGAAAGGATTATCGTGGCGCCTTCGGCCTTGAGCCTCAGGATTTCCTGGCGGATGGTCTCGGCGTTGACCGGGTCGAATCCGGAGAACGGCTCGTCGAGTATCATCAGCGAGGGCTTGTGGACCACCGTGGTGATGAACTGGAGCTTCTGGGCCATACCCTTGGAGAGCTCCTCAACCTTCTTGTTCCACCAGTCCTGGATGCCGAAGCGGATGAACCACTCCTTGAGCGCTTTCAGGGCCTCGGGACGGCTCATTCCCTTGAGCTGGGCAAGGTACAGCGCCTGTTCTCCCACCTTCATCTTGCGATAGAGGCCGCGTTCCTCGGGCATATATCCTATCTTCTCGACATCCTTCTGGGTGATGGGCCTTCCTTTGAAGAGGACATCTCCCCCGGTGGGGATGGTAATGCGGTTGATAATGCGGATAAGTGTGGTCTTGCCGGCTCCGTTGGGGCCCAGCAGACCGAATATCCGGCCTTCGGGAATACTGAGGCTGACGTGGTCGAGAGCCACTTTCTCCCCGAAATTCTTGCAGACTTCCCTGCATTCGATTATTGCCATAAGCGTATGCGTTTTTAATTCTTACAAATATAGCAATTTTTACTATCTTTGTAAAGGTATGGCAAAGCAGGAAAAGGCAAATGCGGCGCAGCAGTGCAAGGCTCTCATAGAGGAGGCTAAGGCGGGAGTATTCAAGCCCGTCTACCTTCTGATGGGAGACGAGCCGTATTACCCCGACCTGCTGTGCAAGGCCATCCTGGACAACTGCATCGACGAGTTCGGCAAGGATTTCAACGAGACCGTATGCTACGGCGCCGACGTCAATGCCGAGCAGGTGATAACGGCCGCGAGGCGCTTCCCCATGATGGCCGACAGGCAGCTCGTGGTGGTGAAGGAGGCCCAGCTTATGAAAGACCTGGAGCAGCTTTCCGTCTACTGCGAGAGCCCTCTCGACAGCACCGTGCTGGTGATCCTTATGCACGGAGCCGGCGCAGACAAGCGCAAGAGCCTCTACAAGGCCGTCAAGGAGAATGGCGTGGTGCTGGAATCCAACGCCCTGCGCGACTACGAGCTCGCCAGGTGGATAGGCGAATACTACGCCTCCAGGGGCCTGAACATCGATCCGAGGGCCGCCGCGCTTCTGGGAGAATCCACCGGCACCGACCTCAGCCGCATCGCCGCCGAGACCGACAAGTTGCTGAAGAATCTCCCCGAAGGCACCAAGAACGTGGGCGTGGCGGACATCGAGAAGAACGTAGGCATCTCCCGCGAGTTCAGCGTCTTCGAGCTCACGAAGGAGCTTTTCTACCGCAACGGGCCCAAGGCCCTGAAGATAGCGGCCCGCATCGGCGACGGAGCGCGTTTCGCCATGCCTATGGCGGTGAGCATGCTCTACGTGTCTTTCTACAAGCTTCTGAAATATCACGCCCTGCTGCAGTCCAACCCCTATCCCTCGCCCGATGAGAAGGGACGGCTGCTGGGCAACCCATACTTCTTCCGCGAATACGACGCCGCAGCGCACAATTACGGGATGAAGGCGACGATGGCCATAATGGCCCTGCTGTGCGAGTACGACTACCTCGGCAAGGGCGGAGACGGCGGAGCGACCTCCCAGGGAGAGCTTCTGGTCGAACTGGTGGTTAAAATCCTCTCGCTATGACATACTTCGACCCGCTGCGAAAGAAAGAAGTGGCCGCCACACCCGAGGAGAAGGTGCGCCAGTGGTTCATCGGCACGCTGAAGGAGAGTGCCGGAGTGCCTCTGCATATGATGATGAGCGAGGTTTCCCTCGTCTTCGGGCAGAAGCCCCTTCGGGCGGACATCGTGGTCTACCGCCGCGACCTCTCCCCCGTCGCGATCGTGGAGTGCAAGCGCCCGGACGTGACTCTCGGGCCGCTCACGGCCGAACAGGCCCTGCTTTATCACGGCGTGCTCGGAGTGGACTGGATAATGCTCACGAACGGAAAGAGCACCTATGTTTATAAAAGGAACGGGGACGGTTTCGCAGCCGCGGACCATCTTCCCTCCTGGGACGAGATGACCAAATGAACAGTCTGGAACAATATGTCGACAAGGAGATCTTCCGCATCGTGCGGGAGACGGCAAAGGAACGGGGCGTACGCGCTTTCGCCATAGGCGGATACGTGCGCGACTGCTTCCTGGGCAGGCCGTGCTCCGACATCGACATAGTAGTTGAAGGCAGCGGAATCGACTTCGCCAGGGCTGTAGGAGAGAAAACCGACAGGTACGTGTCGTATTTCAAGAATTTCGGCACGGCGATGCTGCACTACGAAGGCGACGAAATCGAGTTCGTGGGCGCCCGCAAGGAGTCCTACAGGCGCGAGTCCCGCAAGCCCATCGTGGAGAACGGAACCCTTCGCGACGACCAGCTGAGGCGCGATTTCACCATCAACGCGATGGCTTTTTCGCTCAATGAAGAGGATTACGGCGCGCTGGTCGACCCGTTCGGCGGCATACGCGACCTCGCCGAAGGCATCATCCGCACTCCCCTCGAACCCGACACCACCTATTCCGACGACCCTCTGCGCATGCTCAGGGCCGTGCGTTTCGCGACCAAGCTAAGCACCCCCTCGCAGCGCTTCCGCATAGTTGAAGAATCCCTCGAATCAATGAAGAGGATGGCCCCGCGCCTAGAAATCCTCTCCCGCGAACGCATCGCCGAGGAATTCAACAAAATGCTTGTCTGCGACAGGCCTTCGATGGCCTTCAGGCTTCTGGACGAGACCGGGCTCCTGCCCTACATATTCCCCTGCCTTTCCGCGCTCAAGGGCGTGGAGACCATCGACGGACACGGGCACAAGGACATCTTCTCGCACACCCTTATGGTGCTGGACAATGTTGCGGCGGCTGACGTGAAGGCATCTTTCGAACAGCCCGACACGGTCGGCTGGCAGGGCGGAAGCCCCAATCTCTGGCTGCGCTGGGCCGCGCTTCTGCACGATGCCGGCAAGGCTCAGGTGAAACGTTACGACGACAAGCTCGGATGGACTTTCCACGGGCACGACGTTGTTGGAAGCAGGATAGTTCCCAAGGTTTTCGCGGAACTCAAACTCCCCCAGGACGAGAAGCTGAAATATGTGCGAAAGCTGGTCTGGCTGCATATGAGGCCCATCGCGCTGGTTGACGACGAGGTCACCGATTCGGCGGTGCGCAGGCTGCTTTTCGACGCGGGCGACGACATCGACGACCTGATGCTGCTCTGCGGCGCCGACATAACCTCCAAGAATCCCGAGAAGGTGGCCCGCATCAAGGGCAATTTCGAACTTGTGGCGCGCAAGCTCGTGGAAGTGGAGGCGAAGGACGCACTTCGCAACTTCAAGAACCCTGTCACGGGCGACTATATCATGGAAGTCTACGGCCTGGAGCCCTGCAGCACCGTAGGCCAGATCAAGGAGTATGTGAAGAACGCCATCCTCGACGGCGTTATCGGCAACAATTTCGAGGAAGCGGACGCGCTGATGCGCGAATACGCCGCCGGCCTCGGTCTCGAACCGTGCAAATAGACGCATTCATAGACTATGTCCGGAATGTGAGGCGATACTCGCCCCGCAGCTGTACGCTGTACCGCGAAGCGCTGGAGCGTTTCCAGGCTTTCGCGCAGGCCGAACCGGACACCGTGAACGTGCGGAATTACGAAATTGAACTGCTTGACACTGAAGGAATTGCGCCCAAGACGGTAAACCTTCACTTGAGTATACTTTCAAGCTACTGCAAGTTCCTTGTAAAAAAGGGTTTGATGGCCTCGAACCCGGTGCGTCTGGTGCCCAAGCCGAAGGTGGAAAAGAGGCTCCCGGTCTTCTACCGGGACGACGCCCTCGCGCGCTATTTCGATGCCTCCGCCCCCTGGGCTTCACTGGATATGCTGAGCGTGCTTCTCGCCACCCCGAAAGGGCCTTCCGCCGACGAACTTTACGACCGCCGGCTGCGGCGCCTCATCATCGCGACCCTGGCCGACACCGGCATCCGGCGCAGCGAAATCATCTCCCTGAACTGCTCTTCGGTGGACTTCTCGCGCAAGACTCTGTCGGTGCGGGGCAAGGGCGACAAAATGAGGATTATCCCTCTCGTCCCCTCTCTTTGTGAAGAAATTTCATTATATTTGAAAGCAGCCGACTACGTTTTGGGTGCGGAAAGGACGGCGGACACCCCGCTGCTCCGGACGTCGAAAGGACGCCGCCTGTACCCGGTGTATGTGGACAGGGCCGTAAAGCAGGAACTCGGCGGCGCCGAAGGAATAACGGGCAGAAAGTCCCCCCACGTGCTCAGGCACAGCCTGGCGAGCGGACTTCTGGAACACGGCGCGGACCTCAATTCCATCAAGGAGCTGCTCGGTCACTCCTCGCTCGCGGCGACGCAGGTATACACCCACGCAACCGTAGAAAGGCTTAAGAACGTATATGACAACGCCCATCCAAGGGCACATAAAAACGGAGGTAACAATGGAGATTAAAATCAAAACTCTCAAATTCGATGCAGACCAGAAACTCATCGCCTACATCGAAAAGAAGGTCGCCAAGCTCGACAAATTCTTCAAGGGCGGAAGCGACAATGCCGATGTGACGCTTTCCCTGCTCCACGAGCCGGAAAACAAGCAGGCCAAGATCCAAATTCACGTACCCGGCGAAGATCTCGTCATCGAGCGCAACGCCGACAGCTTCGAGCAGGCTATCACCGACTGCGTCGATGCGATGAAGGAGAAGCTGACTCGCACGAAGGAGAAAAAATTTGATAAATAAGGGATTAGGCAACAGATACAACTAACGTTGCTATATTTTAAGGCTACCTTTAGTAAGTCAACTTACAAGGGTAGCCTTAAAAAAAATAATGCCGCACTTTCATGCGGCATCTGCAGCTTTGCTGCTTGCGGAAAGACAGGGATTCGAACCCTGGAGCCGCTTTGGGCGGCCACGCGCTTTCCAGACGCGCCTCTTCAGCCACTCGAGCATCTTTCCGAAAAGGGACTGCAAATATAGTAAAAAAACTTTATTTGCAATCCCGTGAAATCTTGATTATTCCTCCTTCCCGGTCTCTCCGTAGCCATAGCCGTGCTTTGCGCCGTAACCGTAGCCATAACCGTAGGTGCCGTAGCCGTAACGGTATTTGCTGGCGTCGAGGTTAAGGTCGTTCAGCACGATGCTGAGGTTCTTCATACGGCCGACCACCACATCCTGGATGTCTGCGAGCAGATTCAGAGGGGTATGGTCGACGCGGATGATATAGAGCGTGGCATCCACCAGGGAGTTCACCAGCAGCGAGTCGGAAACCGGCATGCAAGGCGTGGTGTCGACTATGATGATGTCGTATTTCTTGCGGAAGTGCTCCAGCATCGCGGCGGGCTTGTCGCTGGAAAGGAGTTCGGTCGGGTTCGGAGGAACGGGGCCTGCGAAGACCACGTCGAGATTCTCCGAAATGCCGCTGGGCAGCACCATATCGTCAGGATTCTCAACCTGGCCGATGAGGTAGCTCACAACGGTGTTCTTCTGGCTGACCTTGAGGTCGGGGAAGAGCTTGCGCAGAGCGGGTTTGCGAAGGTCCATACCGATCAGCAGCACCTTCTTGCCGATATGGGAAATCGACAGGGCGAGGTTCGCCGAAACATAGGACTTGCCTTCGCCCGGGATGGACGAGGTCACCTGGAACACCTTGGCGTCGGTGAGGAACTTCAGGTTGGAACGAAGCATCCTGAACGCCTCGGAGAAGGTGTCGCGGCCGTCTTTCTCGATAAGGGCGCCGACATTCTCGCGCTTGTGCGGCAGGGTGGCGATGATGGGAGCCTTCACGACATCCTCGACATCCTTCTTGGTTTCCACCTTGGTGCGCAGATGCATCCTGAGCCAAACCACTGCGGGAGGCAGGCAGCATCCGAGAATAAGGGCGATGAGATATATCTGGGTGGCCTTGGGGCTGACCGGCTGAGGGTTGCCGAAGGCCGCTTCGATGATACGGAAGGTGTCACCCTGCTCGTACACCGCTATCTGCGACTCTTCCCTCTTCTGCTGAAGCATAAGGTAGAGAGGTTCGATGATTTCGAGCTTGCGGGAGAGCTGCTGCATCTCGTACTGCTGCTTGGGCATCGAGGTCATCTTGCTCTGGCTCTTGCGAACGGTGTTCTCGAGTTCGCGCTCGCGAATCGCATATTCCTTGTCGAGGTTGGCGATGGAAATTTCGATGGCCTTTTTGCTGTCCTCGAGGGAGGAGTTCATGCTGAGCACCCTGGGGTTGTTGGCGCTGGAGTTCGCGATGAGGCGGTTGCGCTCGGCCACGAGGGTGTTGTACTGGGTGATGACATTGTTGAGACCCGCGTTGCTCACGCCGACATTCGAAGGAATGACGTTGTACTGGCCTGCGGGGGTGGTGGCGAGCTGGTCGGCGATCATCTTGAGGATGCGCTTCTGGAGCTGCACTTCAATGAGCTTGTCCTGATACTGCTTGTCGGAGGACAGGGTGAGGTTGGCCTGGGAAGAAAGGTCGATGACCGTGTTCTTGGACTGGTATTCCTTCACCTTCTCCTCGGCGTTGGCGAGTTCGGCGGAAATCTCCGCGAGACGCTCGTCGATGAAGTTGATGGTGTTGATGGTTGCGAGGTTGCTGTACAGCTTGGACTCCTCGTTGTTGCGCAGGATAAGCGTATTGAGGATGTCGTCTGCCCTCTGGGGCTTGTTGTCCAGCAGGCGGACCATGACCACGTCGCAGGAATTCAGGTAGGAATAGGTTTTGGTGTTGCCCTGGACCTCGGTGTTCATGTTGGACACGAAGTTCTCCGCGGCCCTGAACGCATTGACCCAGGAGCAGATGTACTTGGTGTTGGGAACGGGGGTACCTATGCCCGACAGGGAGATTATCATCCTCACGCTGCCCACCACGAGGGTGTCGCCGTAAGCGAACACCTTGTCGGTCTTCTTGAGCTCGTGCTTGCCTATGCGGGCCTCCTTGATGACGAACTTGCCATCCTCGGAGAGGTTGCGGAACTTGATGTAGGCCGACTGGGGCTGATATGCGTTGGGACGGAGGGAATCCGCCATGACCTTGAATTCGAAGGGGCTGTCCTTATAGAACTCCACCGAAGTCTTGATGGGGATGATGTTCTTGAGGAATGCGAACTTCTCGTCGCCTACGGGGAGCTTGATCTGGTAGTAGCGGGTGTTCAGGTTGAGTTCCTCCACCACCTTCTTCATAAGCGAAGGGCTCTTGAGGATGAAGAGTTCGTTGTCGATCTTCTTGCGGACGCGGGCGCCGGTCATCGAGGTGAGCATCGAAAGCTCGCCGGTTGAGCCGTCGTCGCGGTTGAGCATAATCCAGGAGGTACGCTGGAACACGGGGCTCTGCATCCTCACGGACACGAACGCCACGATGAGGGCGGCGATGGCGCTGGCCACTATCCACCACTTCAGTCTCCAGATGAAATCGAAAATATCGCGGAAGGATACGTACTCGGAATTGTTGCCCTGGGGCTTATTAGTATTCTCGCTCATATAGTTACTTGTTCTGATTCTTGATTACGATTGCCAGGGACACCACGGAAACGGTCGTGGTAATTGCGGACAAAGCTGCAGACCAGAGGTTGGTAGCCGCGGTTGCCGATGCGATCCTGGTGGGACTTGCGGGCACGTAAATCACGTCGTTCTGCTGAAGATAGAAGTACGGGGACTCCAGGATGTCGCTGTTCTTGAGGTTGATGACGTGGTGGGTCTGCACTCCGTCCACTTCGCGGATGAGGATGATGTCGTCGCGCTTTGCGGTAAGGTTAAGGTCTCCCGCGCGGCCGAGGGCCTGGAGGATGTTGACCTTCTCGGAATCGAAGGTGTAGGTTCCGGGAACCTTGACTTCGCCCATAACCGTAATCTTGTAGTTGCGGAAGGAAACATAGACGATGGGATCCTTGACGTCACGGCCGATTTCGGTGGTGAGGTACTCCACAAGCTGGTTGCGGGTCATGCCTTCGACGTGAATCTTGCCGAGGATGGGGAACTCGATGTTGCCTTCGCTGTCCACGAGGTAGGTCAGCGTGGCGCGTTCGGGATCCGTGCTCGTGCTTGTCGTCCCGAGCTCCGAAATGGTAAGGTTATAGGGGGCGGTCACGGTCTTGTCGGCGCCGCTCACCAGGATGGTAAGTCTGTCGTCCTTCTTGATTATGGCCTCGTACTCGTTGGTGAGTTTGCCAAGCGTACGTTCGTTGATGTCCTGGAAATAAAGTATCTGCTTGGATGATGTGCATCCGCAGAGCGCCACGATGGCGGCCGCCAGGGCCAGGAGTTTGCTTCTATTCAGCATCTTCTTTCTATTAGTTTCACAAAAATCGGCATCACAATATGCCGAATTGCAAAGATAACAAATATTTTGTTATTCCTCCCACTTTGTATATCTCGTTTTAATATGCTATTTTTGCGTTATGACTAACGGATTGTATATCTTGACAATAGCCCTGGCCCTGCTGTCCTGCAGCGGAAAGGACGATTCCTCCTCCAACCAGTCTCCCCCTACCCCGTCCAAGCCCGACGCTCCTGCCGTGGACGACGGCTGGGAGCTCGTATGGGAAGACAATTTCGATGGCACAACCATCAACAGCGCCAACTGGGCTCGCGTGCCGTGGAGCACTCCGGACTGGCAGAACATGATGGCCCCGAAACGCGCGGACCTCGCCTATATCGAAAACGGAGAACTCGTGCTTCTGGGCAAGGTAAACGACCACTCAGGCACCGAGACTACGGATTACGTGACGGGCGGCGTGCAGTCGCAGGGCAAGAAGTATTTCAAACTTGCAAAATTCGAGGTAAGGGCCAAATTCAACTGCGCGCAGGGCTTCTGGCCGGCCATCTGGCTGATGCCAAACGCCAACGTCCAGTGGCCGAGGGGAGGCGAAATCGACATTATGGAGCACCTCAACTCGGAGAACAAAGTCTACCAGACAATTCATTCCGCCTATACACAAAGCGCGACCAACCACTCCCATTCCGTCGAGAAGAGCATCAATCGCCGGGACTGGAACACATATGCGGTGGAGATTTGGGAGAACCAGATCTGTATGTTTGTCAACGACGTGAAAACCTACACTTACCCCAAGATGGAAGGAGTCGACACCCAGTGGCCTTTCGCCACATACAGCTACTACCTGATTCTGTCCAACCAGCTCGGCGGCGAATGGGTCGGCGAAATCAATGACTCGGACCTCCCATCCGAGCTCCGCATCGACTGGGTCCGCGTCTATCAGCGCAAGCAGCAGTAGGGTTTACCTGCGTCTCAGCTCCCAGAACGCCACTGCGGCAGCGGCGGCCACGTTCAGGGAATCCACATTGTTTTTCATTGGAATGCGGACGACATAGTCCGCTTCGGAGATGGTCTCGAGCGGCAGGCCATCGCCCTCGGTGCCCATTATCAGCGCCAGTCGGTCGATGTCTTTCAGGCTCGGGTCATCCAGCGTAATGCTCTGGTCCGTCAGGGCCATTGCGGCGGTCCGGAAGCCATACTCGTGAAGGGAGTCGACCGGAGCGTCCAGCCACGTCCAGGGCACCTGGAACACTGTTCCCATAGAGACTCTCACGGCGCGGCGGTTCAACGGGTCGCAGGTCGTCCGCGTCAGCAGCACGGCATCTACCCCCAAGGCGGCCGCAGAACGGAAAATGGCTCCGATATTGGTGGTGTTGGCAACGCTGTCTATCACCACCACAAGGCGTGCGTTGCGAAGGACCTCCTCGACGGACGGCAGTTTGGGCCTGCGCATCGCGCACAGGACGCAGCGTATCATCGGGAAACCGGTAAGCTGTTTCAGCAGGTCGTGGGTTCCGACATAGATGGGGATGTCCCCTACCCTCTGCACGGCCCGGGCCGCTATGCCGGTCAGGTGCTTTTCTTCGGTGAGCATTGCGAACGGCTCGTATCCGGCATCCAGGGCCACGTCGATGACCTTGCCGCTCTCCGCGATGAACAATTCCTCGGCGACCAGACGTTTGTCGCACAGCTGCGCCTCGGTCAGCGAGGAGAAGATCTCCACGCCCGGATCCGAAAGCGAATTGATATGTATGACCGGCATATCCCTGCGATTTCCACAAAGATAATCAAAAAAGCCCGTCGCAAACGGGCTTTTCTTTAGTACTCTTCCTCGTTAAAAAAAAGGAGTAGTCGAAATACAGCCCCGTGTAGGGCCATTTTTTCTCGTATGTGTCTGTTTATGTGTACGTTAATGATGCGATTTAATGCGATAGATTTCGACAAAATGCGATTGCTCCGACGCATTTTTACCACAAAAACATACCCATCCCAGACAGACATCAAAGAACTCGACACGTACGGATAAACCGCACTACACGCAAATATAAGCCTTATTTTTAGTATACACAAGAAGAACTTTTCCTTTGTGCGGAGATGACTACTAATGGCAGGAGGACTTCATTCTGGAGGAGGAAGAGTATTTGGAAGGCAAAATGCATTTCACCGTGTTCTGAGGCCGATTTCAATTCAAGAAATAGCTCAAAACACGGTGAAACAGGGCAAAATATACGAATTAGTATGTTAACTCCTCCCAGAATTCTTTCGGAAGGCAGATGTTGCTTACCGGTACTGCCTTCTCAAAAAGAGGCGCAATTTCTTTGTCAGTGAATCCAGCGATTCCACATCCAATTCTTGTCACAAGGAAGCGCATTTCAGGACGTGCTTTTGCATACACAATGAAGGAGTCAACATAAGGTTGAATGGTTTCAACACCACCTTGCATTGTAGGTATCGCATAGCTCTTCCCTTGAAGGCCTGTACCTTGTCCCCAGACGGCGCCGAATTTTTCATAAGCAGCCCGTGCAGCTCCGCCGCCGTGCATTCCTGCCAAGTTGCTTCCGAAAACAAAAATTTCTCCATCGGCAAGCTCGGTAATGTGTTCTGGTGTAATTCTCTCTTTCCAGTCTGACGGCCTGGCTTGCAGCATTTGGGTAGTACTCTTTAGCGTCCCATACGCAGTATTCTCCCGTACCGCAGATAGGATCTTTTTGAACACAATCGGGAAAGGCCTCTTCGTTCTTTCGACCATCTCATCAGGGATATCTTTATAAAAGGCCTCTGCGATACCACCAGTAATACAGGCAAGGGTGTCGCTATCGCCGCCGAGGGAAACCGCTTTACGGATGGCGTCCTCGAAATTCTCCGAATCGAGGAAAGCGATGATTGCCTGTGGAACGGTCCCTTGGCAGCTGGATTCCCAGCGATAAATGGGATGCCAGTACTCCCAGGTCTTGTGAAGATCATAGCCGTATGTCTTCTCGATATAATCGCGTATTTCCTCTTTAGCCTTTCCGTTTCGCGCCATCCAAATTGCAGCTGCAGTAGCCTGAGCGCCCTTGATCCCTTCTGGATGGTTGTGAGTAATTGCAGCAGAAATGCCAGCCACGCGTTCTGTCTCTTCCAGTGTATCAAAGAACCAGCCCACCGCGCTTACTCGCATCGCAGAACCGTTTCCCCACGAGCCGTATGGGTGTCTGCCAGTCTTCGATTCGTAGGGGGCCTCACCATACTTGTCATCGTAGTTATACAGGCCATCCGGATAAAATAGCCATGTGTGAAAGCCGCCGCCGTAACCACCCATCGGGCAGGGACACTTCTCCCCGAACATAACCATTATGTCCTCCAGCCCCTGATAAGTGTGCTCCTTGTCCTTGAGCAGCCAGTATGCAACAGCCATCGTCATGATACTGTCATCAGTATAGGCGCTGTTCCCAAGGAATAGCGTGAAGTTGTAGTCTTTAGTATTGTGGAACTCATAGGCAGAGCCCACGGTGTCTCCAATGATTGCTCCTAACATAGTTTACTCTTTCACTTGTAAAGTTACGATTTCTTAATCTTCTTCGTAGAAATCAGCTGAGATTTTCGACTGATAGACCTTCTTGTCTTCCCACGATGCTTCAGGACACGCCAAATCAAAATCGGCCATACGTTTGGAATAACGCTGCCTTGCACGACGCTCTTTCTCAAAGGTCATACGTGTTTCCTCCTCGGTTTTCTCAAACTTAACCACATTGGTAATCGACAAGCTGACTGTAACTCCGTGTACATCATGATCAGTTCCCATATAAGCGAAGGACCAGCCTTCGGCTTTCAGATGGTCAATGAGAGCACGGATAGAAGCAAGGTTGTATTCAGTCGAACTGTTTTCGTATCCATCAGTGATGATGGTTACTACAACGGAATAGTTTTCCATGCCTTTGAGCTCCTTCTCCAGTTTTGTGAGTGTGCGACCCATTGCATCGTAAAGAGGCGTGCAGGCTCCAGGGACATAGGTCTCCGGAGTTAAGATTTCCGCCTTATCCGGGTCTGCGTTCCAATAGACTTCATCGATGGAGGCGCTATCGAAGAGAACTAACGTGATGAACTGTTCCTGTGTCTCTACAAATTGTTTCTTTGCAGCCTTAATACCTCCTAGTACTTCATTATAACCCTGAATGGCAGGGCGCTGTATATCCCACATAGAACCGCTGCGGTCCATGATAATTACGTTGTAAACTTTGGTCATTGCGTTTGTCTTTTCCATGATGTGAGAGATTTTAAATTATTAAATGCGTCATTTCGACACAAAGGTATAACATATTTCCAATAAAACAAAATTTTGTGTCATTTTGACGCGAAAAATTTGCATTTCCGGGGTAAATGGCCTACCTTTGCCGTTGCTATGGCGAAAAACTATACATATGTGAAGGGGGCAGAGTACCCTTACCAGTACAAGTATGAGCATATGGCTGTCACTACTGACTGCGTTATTTTTACTTACGAAGACTGGACACTAAAGGTTCTGCTTGTGCGTCGAGGAATGGCGCCTTATAAAGGCGAATGGGCCTTTCCGGGCGGATTCCTCAAATTGGATGAAACAGCGAAAGAAGGAGCGTTGCGTGAGTTATGGGAAGAAACGGCGCTGGAAACTTCTGCAATCCGTGAGCTGGGTGTTTTCTCAGATGTCAATCGTGACCCGCGTGAACGCGTTATTACAATAGCATACTACGCTTTGATTAAGCCATCGGAAGTCATCGGCGGTGACGATGCGGAAGAAGCTGCTTGGTTCCCTCTCGACAAATTGCCTCAGTTAGCATTTGATCATCAGAAGATATTTGATGCAGCGATGGAAAGACTCCGGAGGGACATACACTTCGAGCCTGTCGGTTTTGACCTTCTGGACGACACCTTCACCATTCCTGACTTACAACGTCTCTACGAAATCATCCTCGGAACCAAGTTCGACCGTCGTAATTTCCAGCGCAAAGTCCTTGCCTCCGGAATCCTGGAGGAAGTCCCCAGAGAGGAAGAGCCCGTTATTGAATCCTGCGAAGCACCAATACCAATGATGATGGCAGATATGGAATGCGACCTAGCCGAACCTGAAGTTGCCCGATACTCCTCCATTATTGCCGAGGAACCTCCTCACAAACCCAAGAAACGCCCCGGCCGCATAGCCTCTCTATTCCGTCTGAACAAGGAGAAATACGATGCGATGAAAGAGGAAGGAGATAAGTACGAGTTCTGAACTTATGCCTTCAGCAACGTTCTCAACAAGTACACTATTGAAAGAATAATACCAACAGGCATAATAACGATATAAAGCCAAATATTCACAGCCTCGTAGGTGGTGTGAAACATTGTCGCCACTTTATTTAACCAATCGACGGTCCCATTAAAAGCTCCGCGGATCTGAGAGGAAGATTCTATTCCATTATAAATCAGAGAGAAGTCTTGCATGGCTGCTTCATAATGGAGAAGAAGTTTCACTAAAGCCGCAATCATCAATATCGCAACAATCACGATAACAATCCCCATTATCCATAACGCGATTTTTCCGACGGCAATTTGCCCAGGAAGTCTCATTAGGACATATAGTAGAGCAATAATTGCAATACAAAATAGCGCTGGTTCAATGTAGCAGAACAGAATCACATTTATCTTCTGATAACTCATGTGAAAGATATTCCCCATTTCTGCCATAATCCCACAACAAAGGGCAAACGCCTTTTCTATAAAACTAAGGTCTGCCATTATCTAAATCGCTTAATCAGATCTGATTATTCTCATTTCTTCCAGCGCACTTAATCATTCACACTTTGCAGAAGTTTGCCAATGGCTTTTCGTGCTCTTCCGTAAAGTCCTTTGTGCATGTCAACCAAAACATCAATAATCCTGAATAGGGTGTTAATCTCATCTGTGTTGATTGATGTTGGCGTGCTATGAGCCGTCTCGGCGTAAGATAGCATTTGTTTCTCACTTTCTTCGCCAACTTCAGGACGAAGAATGGGCCAATTGCTCTTCTTGATGATACCGCGGCAATACTGCTCAAAGTCGGCAATGTAGCTACATAAGCGGTCGTACTCATCCTGATCTCGACGGGTTGGTCTGGTAAGCTCTTCGTACCAAGAATCGCGTTTTTGCTGCATTTCTACCAGTTCCGGATAGAAAGCCTTGACGTAAAAAAGAGAGTCATACGCCCATAGTAAGATGCCTTGCTTCTCTTCGGGAACACGCTTCAGTAGATATGCATAGATTGACGCGTCAATGGCTTTTGCTTTTTCAAAGAGGCCTTCAGTATATGTCTTGTGTTGTTCAAGCGGAATCTGCTTCTTCTTGTAGATGACCCCGTCATATGAGAGTTCCTTTGCGGAAATCTCACCGTCTATAACCCCCTGCATGATTTGCAAATCCTTTTTGGCCGTTTCATAGTCAGACAGGATTTGAGCATTATCATTGGTAAGAGGAGATGATTCGACCTCCGGGATAGCCTCCCTATCAAATGCGATGATGTCGCGCGACAGGAACGGTCGTAGCTCTAAGGGAATATAGTTTTCAGATATGTATTTCTTCGTCCAGGATTCAAACTCGCTGTCATCCACAACGGTTATCGGATGCTCGGGATCCTGCTGAATCAAAGAGAATAACTTGTCAGACACCTTCTTTTGAACCTCTTCAGATACAAGATCCCACGCCGGTGTTGGCTTAATATCTGCACTTGTAAAACCTGATGCAGCAGCATTGGCTAATCTGTCTTTCAAAGACGGATGAGATGCCCATACATTCTTCACTTCGACCCTGGACGGCGACTTGACGTTTTCAAGTGGAGCCGTCATCGGGACATCATACCTCAATGCCGGGATACTCTTGTCCGGATTAAGGCCATCGGCCACTCGCCGGCCTGTAAAATAGTTTCCGACAAGTTTATTCTCCTGTAACAAGGCATTGACATAGTTCTGATACTCATTATCCTCATCAGAAAGAATGTCGATTTTGCACATGGCAGATGTGAATGCCTCTTTCCCGACTATAGAGCAAGAGATGTTGTCTGCATCAAACTCCATCTGCCTAGACAACTTCAAATATGCCTTTTGCACAAAGCG
>JAGABD010000060.1 GCA_017614795.1 Bacteroidales bacterium | reverse complement strand
CTGCTCGAACTTGCCCTGGGCCTTGCTGATCTTGTTCAGCGAACCCACCTGGTTAAGGGGCAGACGCACGATCCTGGACTGCTCTGCGAGGGCCTGGAGAATGGACTGGCGAATCCACCAAACGGCGTAGGAGATGAACTTGAAGCCCTTGGTTTCGTCGAATTTCTCGGCCGCCTTGATGAGACCGAGGTTGCCTTCATTGATGAGGTCGGGCAGGCTGAGGCCCTGGTTCTGGTACTGTTTCGCAACGGATACCACGAACCTCAGGTTGGCGCGCGTCAGCTTCTCGAGCGACTCCTTGTCGCCTCCGCGGATGCGCTGTGCAAGTTCTACTTCTTCTTCGGGGGTCACCAGTTCCTCGCGGCCGATCTCCTGCAGATATTTGTCCAGGGACGCGCTCTCGCGGTTGGTGATGGATTTTGTAATCTTTAACTGTCTCATAAATAAACCTACTTGTCATCCTTCGCGAATCCGAAGAATCCCTGCTTGCCGGTGGAACTTACGCCTTCCACATACACGGCCCTGCGGCTCTTCTTCGCTATGGATATAACGTCCTGAGGTTTACTTACGGGTTGGTCGTTGACATAAAGGATGATGAAACCGTCCGTCGCTCCCGAATTGGCAAGGACTCCGCTTCCGGCTGAAACTATCTCCACGCCGCTCCTGAGTCCGAGCCTTTCGAGGGTTTCCTTGGGCGCCACGCGGAGTTTACCTCCGTAGAACGCGACCGCTCCGTCTTCGTCGACTGTGCCGGTCTCGGTTTCACTGCCCTGGAACACTACGTTGAGCTTCTGCTCTTTTCCGCTCCTGATGACAGTGAGCAGCGCCTTGTCGCCCGGATGGTAGGAATTGACCTTTTCCTGGAGCGCGGACGGGCTCTTGATGACCGTTTCGTCCACTTTCAGCAGGATGTCGCCTTCCTTCAAGCCGGCTTTGTCAGCGGCGCTTCCCTTCGTAACCTCGTTAATATATACGCCGTCAAGCGCAGAAAGTTTCATCTCTTCGGCGATTTTTTCAGTTACGGGGCTCATCGAAACGCCGAGGCGGGCGCGCTTGACGCTGCCGAAGTCGATGAGATCGCCCACTATCTTCTTTACTATATTGGAAGGGACAGCGAAGGAATAACCGCTGTAGGCGCCCGTCTGGGACACTATCGCGGTGTTGATGCCGACGAGTTCGCCCTTCTTGTTCACGAGCGCTCCGCCGGAGTTGCCGGGGTTGACGGCGGCATCGGTCTGGATGAAGGATTCAATCTTGAATTCGCCCGTGTAGTTGGGCATCGTGCGGCCCTTGGCGCTCACGATTCCGGCGGTGATGGTGCCCTTGAGCTGCTCTCCGAGGGGCGAGCCTATCGCCAGCACCCACTCTCCCAGACGGAGTTTGTCGGAGTCGGCGAAAGGCACGATGGGAAGGCCCGTGGCGTCGATTTTAAGAAGGGCGACGTCCGTCACGGGGTCGGTGCCTATGATCTTGGCTTCGTACACCTTGTTGTTGTTCAGCGTGACTTCAACCTTGCTGGCGCCCTGCACAACGTGGTTGTTGGTCACGATATAGCCGTCCGCGCGGATGATGACGCCGGAGCCGCTGCCCTGCTGTTCGCGTTCCTGCGTCTGCGGCACCTGGTCACCGAAGAAGAACTTGAAGAACGGGTCGATATAGTACTGCTGCTGGGTTTTGACCGTCACTTTCACGAAAACCACCGCGTCCACTGCGGACTCGGCGGCATAGGTGAAGTCGGGATAGTCGGTCTCTGCCAAATTGACAGTGCGGTAGGCGGAGCCGTCGATGGAATAGGAAGTGGTCGCGACGGATGCCTGCGAGGGTGTTGCGGCCTTGACGATTCCGACCGCCACGATTGCGCTGAGCGCTACTGAGAGGATGATTGTAAGTACACTCTTTTTCATATCAGAAATCTTTATTTGTTTCAGGTTTCGGCAGCCTGCCTCCCAAAGGGAGCAGGGCCGCGTCGATTAATTCAAAAGATATGCCAGTTTTTTCCAAATAATGATTATCTTTGCGTACTTAAATAGAATCGATTATGGATTTCAGTGTTTCCAGTGCAGAACTCTTGAAGGGTATCAACGACGTATCAAAGGCAATCCCTTCCAAAACCACCAACCCCATTCTTGAGAATTTCCTCTTTGTGCTCAAGGGCAACAAGTTGGAAATCACCGCTTCGGACGGCGACCTTACCCTCCGCACCATCGTGGAGGTCGGCGCGGTCAAGGAAGAAGGCAGCATAGCTGTTCCCGCAAGGCAGCTGCTCGACCTCTTCAAGACCCTCGCGGACCAGCCGGTGAACATCAAGACTGTCGGCGACGCCTCCTTCGAGTGCATCTGGAGCAACGGCAATTCCGACCTCCCCTACTTCCCCGCAGACGATTTCCCCGAAATCAAGGGAGCAGGTCCCGAGGCGGTCACCGTGGTATTCCCCGCCGAAACGCTGATCGACGGCATCAACGGCACCGTGTACGCAGCGGCAGACGACGAGATGCGCCCCGCCCTGAACGGCGTATTCTTCGACATCGCACCCGAATCCACCACCCTCGTGGCGTCGGATTCCCACAAGCTCATCTGCTACACCACCGCCGACGTCCAGGCGGAGCAGCCCGCGTCCTTCATCCTGCACAAGAAACCCGCTTCCGTGCTCAAGGGCACTGTGAGCAAGGATGACGGAGAAGTCACCGTCACCTTCGATTCCACCACCGCCGTGTTCCTCTTCGGAGTGACCATGATGGTTTGCCGCCTCGTCGTGGGCAAGTACCCCAAGTACCGCGACGTCATCCCGCAGAACAACTCCAACGTGCTCAGAATCGACAGGCAGTCCCTGCTCGATACCCTGCGCCGCGTGGCCGTCTGCGCCAACAAGGCCTCCAACCACATCAAGTTCGAACTCAATCCGGGCCAGCTTGAGATTACCGCCCAGGATACCGGTTTCGCCATCGCCGCATACGAGAAACTCGAGTGCGACTACAGCGGCGAAAGCCTCACGGTCGGCTACAAGTCTTCCTTCCTCATCGAGATACTCAACAATATGGTCTGCGACACCGTGGTGATGAAGTTCGCCGACGCCCGCAGGGCAGCCCTCATCGTTCCTTCCGAGGAAGAAAGCGACAAAGAAAAGATTTGCGGCATCCTGATGCCGATAATGGTCTAAATCCCCTTGCTTATGGCACTGGAACTCAAACGCCCCCTGCTCTTTTTCGACATCGAAAGCACGGGGCTCGACATCGCTACGGAATGCATAGCCGAACTCTGTTTCTATAAAGTGTTCCCCGACGGCAGGCAGCCCGAGGAGAAGACCTGGCGTTTCCGCCCCTGGGACTATCCGGAAGATAATCTCAGCGCGGGACACCAGCACCGCATGGACCCGATGGCCAGCAAGGTGAACCACATCACCGACGAGGACCTCAAGAACGAGAAGCCTCTCATCTCCTACATTGACGAGATTGCCGGATGGCTGAAGGACTGCGACCTTGGAGGCTACAATTCCGAGCGTTACGACCTTCCCCTGCTGGTTTCCGAGTTCGAGCGGGCGAAGAAGTATTGCAAAATGCGCCTGGATGGCGGTTCCGAGGTATCCGATGCAAAAAAAGCGAGTGCCCGACACATTCTCGACACCCTCGAAGGCATAGACCTTCAGAGCGCCGTGATGGTGGATGTGCAGAAGATAGTCTACAAGATTCTCCCCCGCACCCTCAAGGCGGCTTACGCGCTCTTCCACGAAGGACGCGATTTCGAAGACGCCCACTCGGCGCTGGCCGACACGAAGGCCACCTACGACCTTCTCGTCAAGATTGCCGACATTTGGAACACCCCCGGAGAACACAGCGTGGAGCACCATCTCACCGTCGAAGCCGACGACCTTCTGGGCAAGGACGCCGCGTCTATCGCAGAGTTTCCCCTTCGCAAACGCGACCCCGAGACCGGAGAACTCACCATCGACAAGGAGGATTTCTACGACATCGCCGGCAAGCTCGTTCGCAGGGACGGCAGGATCTACATCAATTTCGGCAAATACAAGGGCAAGACCATAGAGGAGCTCTACTATCTCGACACCAAACGGGGTTTCCTGAACTGGGTGCTCGAGCGCGATTTCCTCCAGGATACCAAGGACAAGCTCAAAGCTCTCTACGACGAATGCGAGAAGAAGAGCCTTTCCGGGCTTCAGAACAAGTTCAAGTAGGCAATGAGACTCATCCCTATCTATACCTGGAACAAGGGAATACGCAATTTCGACCTTCGCAGCAAAGCCTTCCGCAAACAGCCCTGGGCCCAGGGTGTGATATTGCTGGGCTGCGTGGTGCTTGCGATGCTGCTGGCGAACCTTCCGTTCACGAAGGAACTTTACCATAACATCCTCCACACCACCTTCACGCTCAACCTTACCAGTCCGGACGGCGGATTTCACCTGGCGGTCCCGAGAGGGATGACCATCGAGGGTTTCATCAACGACATCCTGATGGTGGTGTTCTTCTTCACCGTCGGTCTCGAGATTCGGCGCGAAGCCACCTTCGGCGAGTTGTCTTCTCCCAAGAAGGCGATGATGCCCATTATCGCGGCCTTCGGCGGAGTTGTCGCGCCGGCGCTCATTTATGCGCTCGTGAACCACGGCACCGATGCCGCTTCCGGCTGGGGAATCCCTACCGCCACCGACATAGCGTTCGCAGTATGCATACTGTCCGTGCTGGGCCCCAAAGTTCCGGTGTCGCTGAAGGTATTCCTGACGGCGCTGGCGATTGCCGACGACCTTATCGCAATCCTGGTCGTGGCGCTGTTCTACGGAGGAAAAATCAATTTCGGGCTGCTTTGCATCGCCCTGCTGGTGATTCTGTTCACACTGCTGCTTCGCAGGCTCGGGGAGAAGAAACTCTTCCCCTACCTTCTGCTTGCCCTGGTCGTGTGGGTTCTGTTCTACTATTCAGGCATTCACGCAACGATGTCAGGCGTGGTGATGGCGTTCCTCATTCCCGCCACTCCACGCTACAACAGGGCCCAGTTCCTGCATAAATGGAACAAGTACAACGCCCGCTTCCACCAGTACGACGGCGTGGAAGACAAGGCCTTCCCCAACGGCCCCCAGAGGCATTGCATAAAGAAGCTCGAGCAAATCGGCCACGGTTCGATGGAGATGACCTACGTGCTCGAGGACAGGCTTTCGCAGTGGGTGAACTTCCTGATAATGCCCCTCTTCGCCCTGGCGAACGCCGGTGTGGAGATCGCCGACCTGTCGTACTTCAACGTCTTCCGTTTCGATCCGACGATCGGCAGCGTCAGTATGGGCATTTTCCTCGGACTGCTGCTGGGCAAGCCTGTCGGAATCACTCTTGCGAGCTGGCTGGCGGTCAAGTGCAAAGTTGGAGAGATGCCCGACAAGGCCACCTGGCCGTTGTTTTTCGCAGTCGCCTGCCTCGGCGGAATCGGCTTTACGATGTCGATTTTCGTGGATACGCTATCATTCGGCGGGAACACTCCCGAACTTGTTCAGCAGTTGCGCGATATGGGCAAGATTGCCGTTCTGCTCGGCTCGGTCTGCGCCGGCGTGCTTGGCAGCGTGCTGGTGAATCTTTTTGCAAAAATCAATAAGAATTGATATATTTGCAGCCGCAAGCCACTTTAGCTCAGTCGGTAGAGCAGCGCATTCGTAACGCGCAGGTCGTCAGTTCGAGCCTGATGAGTGGCTCAAAAAACGCTCCAGACAGCTGGAGCGTTTTTTGGCCACTAAGGCCTTGTCTCGGGGACACCCCGAACCCCGCGGGTTTCTCCCGTTTTCCTTTTTCAATATGCTAGACCATCGGGCATCTCCCCGCCGCGTAGGGCAAAGGGCCGTGGCACGTCCCACAAGGGGAGCCTGCCCCGGCATTGCCCGGCCCGAAAGGCCTTCGCACGGATGCCCTTCATAAAGT
>JAGABD010000059.1 GCA_017614795.1 Bacteroidales bacterium | reverse complement strand
GCTGCGGCTCTTTATCTGGGTGATTTTCACTTTTGCCATGATAAAACCTCCTTAACCGTTAAACACCCTGCTCATGGGGATGCCGCGGAGACCTGCAACGGTGTATGCGTCACGCATTTCGTTGAGGGCTGCGACGGTAGCCTTCACGAGGTTGTGAGGGTTGGATGAACCTTTGGACTTTGCGAGGACGTCGGAAACGCCTACCGACTCGAAGACGGCACGCATAGTACCACCGGCCTTCACACCGGTACCGGGAGCCGCAGGCTTCATAAAGACGCGTGCGCCGCCGAATTTAGCTTCCTGCTCGTGAGGAATGGTGGTCTTGCTCAGGGGAACCCTTACGAGGTTCTTCTTTGCATCCTCGATGCCCTTCGAAATAGCTGTCGTGACTTCGTTAGCCTTTCCAAGGCCATAGCCTACGACACCCTTCTCATCGCCTACGACAACGATTGCGGCGAAGGAGAAGTGACGGCCACCCTTGGTGACTTTGGTCACCCTCTGGACGGCTACCAATCTGTCTTTGAGTTCGAGATCGGTTGTCTTAACATTCTTCTTGATATCTGCCATAGCTCTTAGAATTTAAGGCCACCCTCACGGGCAGCTTCTGCCAAACTTTTAACTCTTCCGTGATAGAGGTAACCTCCGCGGTCGAAGGAGACGGTGGAGATACCCTGTGCGATAGCGCGCTCGGCGATTGCCTTTCCGACAACTGCAGCGGCCTCGCAGCCGGTCTTGCCCTTGCAGTTCTCTGCAAGCGCCTTGTCGTTGGATGAAGCCGATACGAGGGTCACGCCCTTGGTATCGTCCACAACCTGGACATAGATCTGCTTATTGCTTCTGAACACTACCATACGGGGCTTTTCAGCGGTACCGTTGACGACTTTGCGGATGCGGTAGTGAACTCTCTGTCGTCTTTCTGTTTTTGTCAATGCCATAACTTTATCTCCTATTATTTAGCGCTGGCCGACTTTCCGGCTTTACGGCGAAGCTGTTCGCCGACGAACTTGATACCCTTGCCCTTGTACGGCTCAGGACGGCGGAGCGAACGGATCTTAGCCGCTACGGTACCGAGGAGCTGCTTGTCATAGCTCTTGAGGACGAGAACGGGATTCTGTCCCTTCTTGACAGGCTCTGCTTCGCCCTTGACTTCCTTGGGAAGTTCAAGCTGAATATCGTGTGAATAACCGAGTGACATGGTAACGATCTGGCCGTTGACCTCCACGCGGTAACCGACGCCGATGAACTCCTGCTTGATGGTGAAACCGTCGGAGACACCGACGACCATGTTGTTGATCAGGGCGCGATAGAGACCGTGCATCGAACGGTGACGAGGCTGGTCGGTCGGGCGGGAAACCGTTACGGTAGCTCCCTCTACGGACACTTTGATATCGGGGTCGACCTTCTGGGTCAACTCTCCGAGAGGGCCTTTAACCTTTACCACGTTGGCGTCGTCAACATTGACGGTAACGCCGGCGGGCAGGTGTACAGGTGATTTTCCTATTCGTGACATTATTGTTGATTTTAATATTAGCGGTTAATAAACATAGCAGAGCACCTTGCCGCCGACATTGAGCTCCTTGGCTTCCTTGTCGGTGATGATACCCTTGGAGGTGGAGAGGATAGCGATGCCGAGGCCGTTGAGCACGCGGGGCATGTTTGCCACGTCGGTGTACTGGCGGAGACCGGGAGTGCTGACGCGCTCGATCTTCTTGATGGCAGGCTTCTTCGTCTCAGGGTGATACTTGAGTGCGATCTTGATGATGTTGCAGGGCTGTGCCTCGACCACCTTGTAGGCGAGGATGTAACCCTTTTCATGAAGAGTCCTGGTGATTTCCATCTTCATCTTCGAAGCGGGAACTTCAACCGTCTTGTGACCTGCGAGGTACGCGTTGCGGACTCTTGTCAGATAATCTGCGATTGGATCAGTCATTGTTGTTCTTGTTTTTTCAGATTCGACGCCTTCCGGCGCCCGATATCCAATTGTTATTAATTATTAATAGGTGAATTCTTACCAGCTTGCCTTCTTCACTCCGGGGATGAGGCCCTTGGAGGCCATCTCACGGAACTGGATGCGGCTGATGCCGAACTTGCGCATATAACCCTTCGGACGACCGGTGATCGAGCAACGGTTGTGAAGGCGGCAGGGCGAGGAGTTCTTGGGGAGCTTGTCGAGTGCTGCCCAGTCGCCAGCCTCTTTCAGGGCTTTGCGCTTCTCAGCGTACTTGGCACATAATTTAGCGCGCTTTACTTCGCGGGCTTTCATTGATTCCTTTGCCATATCTCTTAGTTGTTGTGCTTGATGTTCTTGAAAGGTAAACCGAATTCACGAAGGAGAGCGTAAGCTTCCTTGTCAGTATTCGCCGAGGTGGTGAAGGTGATTTCCATACCCATCACCTTGGTGATCTTGTCGATGTCGATCTCGGGGAAGATGTTCTGCTCCTTGACGCCGAGGGTGTAGTTGCCGCGGCCGTCGAAGTTCTCGGAGATACCCTTGAAGTCCCTG
>JAGABD010000058.1 GCA_017614795.1 Bacteroidales bacterium | reverse complement strand
GGCTGGAGCTATGGCGGATTCATGACCATAAGCCTTATGGTGAACTATCCCGAGGTATTCAAGGTGGGAGTCGCCGGAGGCCCGGTAATCGACTGGAAATGGTATGAGGTGATGTACGGCGAGCGTTATATGGACACGCCGGAGACCAATCCCGAAGGCTTCGCCAAGACTTCCCTCATTGGCCGCGCGCAGGATCTTAAGGGCAGGCTTCTAATCTGCCAGGGCGCCATCGACAGCACCGTGCTGTGGCAGCACAGCCTCAGCTTCGTGCAGGAGTGCATCGAGAAGGGCGTGCAGCTCGACTATTTCCCCTATCCGCGCACCGAGCACAACGTAATGGGCAAATGGCGCGCGCATCTTATGCAGAAAGTCACCGACTATTTCGATTTATATCTATGAAGCAATACATCGCACAGAACAAAGAGCGTTTCTTCGACGAGCTCTTCAGCCTGCTGAGGATTCCATCCATCAGCGCCAAGGCGGACCACAAAGACGATATGCGCCGATGCGCCGAAAGGCTGGCGGCTCTTCTGGTGGAGGCCGGAGCCGACGAGGCCCAGGTCTACCCTGCCGACGGCAATCCCGTGGTGTTCGGCTGCAAGACGGTGGACCCGTCCGCCCGCACGGTGCTGGTTTACGGCCACTACGACGTGCAGCCGCCCGAACCGCTGGAGAAATGGCGCACCGACCCCTTCGAGCCCGTCATCGGGCCCGACCCCGCGACCGGCGCCGAAGCCATCTGGTGCCGCGGCGCGAACGACGACAAGGGCCAGCTCTTTATGCATTTAAAAGCATTTGAATACATGCTTTCCAGCGGTCAGCTGAAGCATAACGTCAAGTTCATCTTCGAGGGCGAAGAGGAGATCGGAAGCCCTTCTCTCCCCAAGTGGATGGAGGAGAACAAGGAGCTGCTTGCCGCCGACATCTGCCTGGTGTCCGACACCACGATGATATCCGACAAGGTGCCTTCCATAAACTGCGGAATGCGCGGGCTCAGCTATCTTGAAGTCAAGGTCACCGGCCCCGACAAGGACCTGCACTCCGGCCATTACGGCGGCGCCGTGGCGAACCCCATCAATACCCTCTGCGAGATGATTGCGTCACTTCACGACGCCGACAACCGCGTAACCGTGCCCGGCTTCTACGACAAGGTGGTGGAACTCAGCGCCGAGGACCGCGCCCAGCTCGCGCGTGCGCCCTTCGACCTGGAAGAATACAAGGCTTTCCTGAAGATCGGCGATGTGCGCGGCGAAACCGGCTACACCACGATGGAGCGCACCGGCATCAGGCCCTGCCTCGACGTCTGCGGCATCTGGGGCGGTTATACCGGCGAGGGGGCCAAGACCGTGCTGCCCAGCGAAGCCCACGCAAAAATCTCGATGAGACTGGTCCCCAATCAGCGCAGCGGCGAGATTACCAAGCTCTTCCGCGAGCATTTCGAGCGCATCGCTCCCCCGTACGTGAAGGTTGAAGTGAAGGAATGCGAGGGCGGCGACGGATTCCTCATCCCCATCGGTTCCGACGCCTACAAGGCGGCATCGCGCGCAATGGGCGAAGTCTATGGCATCGAGCCCGTTCCCGCCCGCGGAGGCGGCAGCATCGCGGTTCTCGCCGAAATGCAGAAGATCCTGGGCATCGATCCGCTCCTGATGGGCTTCGGCCTCGAGCGCGATACCATCCACTCCCCCAACGAAAGCTACCTCCTCAGCCAGTTCTTCGCCGGCATGGAGTCCATCGCCCTGTTTTACAAGTATTATCCCGCAAAGTGATATGAAGAGACTGATTATTTTGGTTTTTCTCCTCTGCGCCGGCCTGAGCGCCTTCGCACAGGACTGGAAGGACAAGGTCGTGCATCCCAAGTACGACGTGCGCCTTAGCATAGGCGGGCCCAACGGCCTGTTCACATATCCGGAATCGCAATTCGAGCGCATCGGGTCCTTCTGGAAGAGCGACCTCAAGCTTTCCGACATCTACGAACCCTATTACGAAATCAATGCGATTCCAACTTTTACCGCGGAGTTCAACTGGCATCCGGCAGATTTCTGGTATGTTGGAGTCGATATGAGCGCGAACAAGACCTGGGGTCTCCAATTCGATCCCGTCACCGACACTCAGATATCATTCAAAACTTTCTATTCGGCTTATCTCATGGGTAAAGCGGCAGTTTACTGGGTGCAGTTCCCCCACTGCAAGATTTACTCGTCGCTCTACGCCGGAGCTGAACTCCGCCGGAGCAATATCCATGGCGATGTTTCGTACGGCCTCAAGCCGGCATTCGACGTCAATATAGGCGGCGTCGAATGGGCAGGAGACGTGGTGTTCGGCTTTACCGAGATTGTATTTGGCACCCGAATGAATTTCATCAAACTCGGAGTAGGTTACAGGTTTTAAAAAGAAAGCGCCATGAAAAAGATACTATTGTTTGCATTTGCGGCAGTCGCGGCTCTTTCCTGCTCCGTGGACAGCATGAACGACGTCTGGAATGGTTCCGACCGTGGTGGCAACCGTCCCGGAGAGGCATATATGCGTCAGATTACCGAATATCTGCTTGTCGACAACCTGCAAGAACTCGAGCAGGCCATCTATCTGGATTCGCTCGGACGGGCTTCCGACAGGCATTACGCCAAGACAGGAGCATCGATTCGCACCGTCGGCTCGAAGTGGGTCCTGAGAGACAGCGAAAGGAGCCTTGCCGGCCTGGAAATCTCGATGACTGCGGACAGCACCTGGCAGCTTAAGCGCAACGACAAATACAGATTCCCCGACGAGAAGTCCTCGAACTACCGCACGGACTACACGATAACTGCCAAGCAGCAGCCCGACAACCTCGGCCGTTCACGCGGCCACTGCGCCTGGCGCCTTACCGTGGCTGCAACCCGCTACGAAGACCTTGGCTACAAGGCCGAGTTCAGCACGCAGCCCGATTTCCTCTACAAGGGCGGCAAACTGGGCTGGTGGACATACTGCAAGGGTCTGATGCGCATGGACGTCACCCGGAACGGCACTTACGTCGACCGCTGCACCATCGAGTACGACGGCCGCAAAAGCGGTTATATCTATATCAGAGGACTTTAAGTTCCTTACCGACCTTAACGAACGCCGCAATGGCGCGGTCCAGATGCTCGCGGGTATGGCCGGCGGAAATCTGCACGCGGATGCGGGCCTGGCCCTTAGGAACGACGGGGTAATAGAATCCGGTTACGAATATGCCTTCCTGGGCGATGCGCGCGGCGAACTTCTGGCTCAGAGGCGCGTCGTAGAGCATTACGGCGAGTATTGCGCTCTGGGTGGGCTTGCAGTCGAAGCCCGCGGCGAGCATCTTCTCGCGGAAGTAGCGCACATTCTCCTGCTGACGGTCGTGCAGTTCGTTGCTTTCGGAAAGAATCTTGAAGGTCTCGATGCCCGCTGCGCAGATCATCGGCGGCAGGCTGTTGCTGAAGAGGTACGGGCGCGAGCGCTGTCGTAGCATCTCGATGATCTCCTTGCGGCCGGTGGTGAATCCTCCCACCGCGCCTCCGAAGCTCTTGCCGAGGGTGCCCGTGTGGATGTCGATGCGGCCGTAAAGGCCGAATTCTTCGGCCACGCCGCGCCCGGTTTTGCCAACAACGCCGGCAGAGTGGCTCTCGTCCACCATCACCAGTGCGTCATACTTCTCCGCGAGGTCGCATATCTTGTCCATAGGGGCGACGTTGCCGTCCATGCTGAACACGCCGTCGGTCACTATGATGCGGAAACGCTGCGCCTGGGCCTCCTTGAGGCAGCGCTCGAGGTCTTCCATATCGGCGTTGGCGTAACGGTAACGCACTGCCTTGCAAAGCCTTACACCGTCTATGATGGAGGCGTGGTTCAGCGCGTCCGAGATTATCGCGTCTTCGGGGCCGAGCAGAGGCTCGAACACTCCGCCGTTGGCGTCGAAGCAGGCCGCATAGAGAATCGTATCCTCGGTGTGGAAGAAATCCGACACAGCCTTCTCCAACTGCTCGTGGATGTCGCTCTTGCCGCAGATGAAGCGAACAGAGCTCATTCCGTAGCCGTGCTCGTCCATAGCCTTCTTGGCGGCCGCGATGAGCCTGGGATTGTCCGACAGGCCAAGGTAGTTGTTGGCGCAGAAGTTCAGTGCCGTGCTGCCGTCGGCTAGTTTTATTTCGGCTCCCTGGGGAGAGGTGATGGTGCGTTCGTGCTTGTAAAGGCCGGCTTCCTCTATGCTTTTGAGTTCGCCGCGCAGATAATCTTGGAATTTGCCGTACATAGTGTGTATATGTGATTAACAATTACAACAAAAATAGTATTTTTGCGTTGATTTTGTAACCGATAGAGATGAAAAATATACTTGTCATAGGAGCGACAGGCCAGATTGGCTCCGAACTCACGATGGTTCTCCGCAAAACCTACCATCAGGGTACGGTAGTGGCGGGTTATATTCCCGGCGCCGAGTCCAAGGGAGATCTGCTGGAAAGCGGCCCGAGCGAAATCGTGAACGTGGTCAACGCCCATCAGGTGGCCGAAGCAGTCGACAAGTACGACATCGACACCATCTACAACCTGGCGGCCCTGCTTTCCGCGACGGCCGAGCGTCTGCCGCTAAAGGCCTGGGACATCCAGATGAACGGCCTTCTGAACATTCTCGAAGTGGCCCGCGAAAAGCACTGCGCGGTGTTCACACCCAGTTCCATCGGTTCTTTCGGCCCCGACACGCCCCGCGACAATACGCCCCAGGACACCATCCAGAGGCCTACATCGATGTACGGCGTCACCAAGGTGGCAACCGAACTTCTGTCCGACTATTACTTCCATAAATACGGCGTCGATACCCGCAGCGTACGCTTCCCGGGGCTCATCTCCTACACCACGCTTCCCGGCGGCGGCACCACAGACTACGCAGTGGAAATCTACTACGCCGCGGTCAAGGGAGAGACCTTCATCTGCCCGATCGCCGAAGGCACCTATATGGATATGATGTACATGCCCGACGCGCTGAAGGCCGCAATCAACATTATGGAGGCCGATCCGCGCTATCTTGTGCACCGCAATTCCTTCAATATCGCGAGCATGAGTTTCGACCCTGAGGAGGTCTACGAGGCTATCAAAAAGGAGATTCCCACCTTCAAGATGAAGTATCAGGTGGATCCCGTACGCCAGGCTATCGCCGACTCCTGGCCCAACAAAATGGACGACGTCTGCGCCCGCAAGGAATGGGGCTGGTCGCCGTCCTACAATCTGAAAAGCATGACCCGCGACATGATCAAGCACCTGCGGGTCAAACTCGGAATAACTGAATAGTAATCGGATGCTCTAATGGGCAAGTAGCCGCCTGCTTCCCGCGACAGATGTGCTCAACCTCGCAAAAAAATTGAGGTTGAGCTCAAAAATGGCCCAAAATGATCCTGACCTCGCTAATTTTGAGAGGTTGGGACCGCCCCAACGCAAAAAGCAGAGGGGGCGAGAGCATCTTCGGGACGGTGCAATGCGGACTAGAGCTCCCCTCGTGGGACTCTGGGCTGCCCTTTGCCCGACGCGGAGGGCGGAACGCTGCGTCCTGACGCGAAGGCCGGAGGCGGCAATAACAAAAAAACTGGCGGTCAGTCCGCCAGTTTTTCTTTTGCGTATTCGGCCGTAAGCTTGAATACCTTCTTGCGTGAGGAGGGCGCCTCGTACATGGCGTCGTTCATGATGCGTTCGCAGATGGCGCGAAGGCCGCGGGCGCCGAGCTTCTCGGCGATGGCCGTATCCACTATGACATCCAGCACCTTCGGCTCGATCTCGAGCTTGATGCCGTCGAGCTCGAAAAGCTTCTCATACTGGCGCAGGATGGCGTTCTTGGGCTCCGTAAGGATGCGCTTGAGGGCCTTGCGGTCGAGCTGGTCGAGATTCATCACCACCGGCAGACGGCCGACGATTTCGGGAATCAAGCCGTATTTGCGCAGATCCTGGGCCTCCACGTAGCGCAGGAGATTGTTCTTGTCGACCTTCTGCTTCTCGCTGGAACCGAAACCAATCACCTGGGTGTTCATGCGCTGAGCGATAATGCGCTCGATGCCCTCGAACGCTCCCCCGCAGATGAACAGGATGTTCTCGGTGTTTATGTGGATGAACTCCTGCTCCGGATGCTTGCGGCCGCCCTGTGGCGGAACATTCACCACGGAACCCTCCAGAAGCTTCAGAAGGGCCTGCTGGACGCCTTCTCCAGCTACATCGCGTGTGATGGACGGGTTGTCGCTCTTTCGGGAAATCTTGTCGATTTCGTCGATGAAGACTATTCCAAGCTCTGCGTTCTCGGCATCGTAGTCGGCCTCCTGCAACAGGCGGGAAAGGATACTTTCGACATCCTCGCCCACATATCCCGCTTCGGTGAGAACGGTCGCGTCCACTATGGTGAACGGAACCTGTATCATCTTCGCGATGGTCTTCGCAAGAAGGGTTTTGCCCGTGCCCGTGGGCCCTACGAGGAGGATGTTGGATTTCTCCAGCTCCACGCCGTCGTCGGGCTTGGTAAGCACATTGTGCATAATGCGCTTGTAATGGTTGTACACGGCCACCGAAAGCAGTTTCTTAGCCCTGTCCTGGCCTATGACGTACTGGTCGAGGAAGGCCTTTATCTGCTTCGGCTTGGGCAGATTCGCGGTTTTCTTTGCCATTACTTCTTCTTTCCTGTCTGAATCTTGTCCACCATTCCGTACGCGACGGCCTCCTGAGCGGTCATCCAGTAGTCCCTGTCGCCGTCGGCGAAGACCTTGTCGAAGGGCTGTCCCGTATGCTCGGAAATGATGCGGTAGAGCTCGGTGCGGCATTTCTCTATCTCCTTGGCGGCGATGAGAATGTCGGAAGTCTGGCCCTGCGCTCCTCCGAGGGGCTGGTGAATCATCACGCGCGAGTGAGGCAGCACGGAACGCTTGCCCTTGGCTCCGGCGCAAAGCAGCACGGCGCCCATCGAGGCGGCCTGCCCAGTGCAGATGGTGGCCACGTCGGGCTCGATAAGCTGCATCGTATCGTAGATGCCGAGACCCGCGGAAACCACTCCTCCGGGGGTGTTAAGGTAGATGGAGATGTCCGAAGTCCCCTGCTCGGTGGAGGCGAGGAACAGCAGCTGAGCCTGCACGATGTTGGCGACGTCGTCGTCGATGGGAGCTCCCAGGAAGATAATCCTGTCCATCATAAGGCGGCTGAACACGTCCATTGCGGCGATGTTGAGCTTGCGCTCCTCGATGATGGTGGGGTTGATGTAACCGTAGAACTGACCGTAGCGGTGCAGGGTCATGGGGCTGACGCCTTCCGACGCAGCGAATTTTTCGAATTCAGTGTTCTTCATATCTATTTAAGTTCGCGGAATTTCTCCGATGTGATCTTCTTGGCCTTGATGGTGACCTCGTCCTTCAGGCGGTCCATGACCTTGCGGTCCTCCACCTGTTCGGCCAGGCGCTCTATCTGCTTGCGGTCCCCGAGCATACTCTTGACTGCATTGTCGATTATGTCGTGGGGCACGTCGGACATGCCGTACATCGCATACTGGTAGTGCACGTAGGCGTGCGCCTCCTCCTCGATGTCCTTCTGCTCGATCTTATAGTCCCAGGCCTTCATAAAGGCGCCGCGCACGAGCTGCCAGCGGAAGTCGGCGAGGAAGCCCTCGAAGTCCTTCTCGATGTCCTCCTTGCTCACCTTGCCGCCGTTGGCCTCGAAAAGCCAGCGCTTGAGGAACGCCTCGGGCAGTTCGATGGCCGCCTTCTTCACGAAATGGCCGCGGATGTCCTTGCCAAGCTGCCATTCGGCCTCCTGCTTGAACTGGCCTTCCAGGCGCTCGTCGACCTCCTTCTCGATTTCGGCGTCGGTCTTTTCGGCCTTCTCCCCTTCCTTGTGCTCGGCGTAGAACTTCTTGAGGTTGTCCACCATTCCCTTCTTCTCCTTCGCGGAGGGGGTAATCTCGTAACGGTTGAAGCTGTCGCCCTTGCCCGCCTCGACCTTCACCTCGGGATAGAGGGCTATGTCGAAGATGAAGGAGAAGTCGTTGCCGTCCTTCCACTCCACCTCGGGCTGATGCTCGCTGGCGAGAGGTTCGCCCAGCACGTTGAGCTTGTTCTCTTCAATGAACTTGCCCAGGCCTTCCGAAATGCATCCGTTCACCGCCTCGGCGAGTATCTGGTCGCCGTACACGCGGCGGATGAGGCTTTCGGGCACCATTCCCTTGCGGAATCCCTTGAACTCGGCCGTACGCTTGCGCGCCGCAAGTTCCTTCCTTACTTTCTCTGCATAATCTTCCTTCTTTATCTCGAGGGTAAGTTCAATGTTCAGAGCATCGATCTGTTTCTTTTCAAAATTCATAGCTGCTAACTATTTCTTTATACGTTTTGGATATGCAATTCTTTCGTGGTACATCTGGGCAAGATAATCTTTCAGCGCCTGACGCACCGTTTCGAGGTCCTTCACCGATATCTCCGCATCGGAGAGCTGGCCGTCCTCGAGCTTGCCCGCGACTATCCTTTCGACGAACGCGCTGAAGGATTCCTTGGAGTAGTCCTTGAGCGTGCGCGAAGCGGCTTCCACGCTGTCGCAGAGCATTATTATCACCTGTTCGCGGGTGCGGGGCCTGAAGCCGGGATAGCGAAAGTCCGCCTCGGCTACAGGGTCGCCGCCCTCCTTGAGGTATTTGTCGTAGAAGTATTCCATCCTCGAAGTGCCGTGGTGCGAGAGGATGAAATCGATTATCACCTGGGGCAGATGGTGCTTGCGAGCCAGTTCAGCGCCTTCGGTGACGTGCCTTATTATTTCCTGCGCGCTCTGCAGGGGCGAGAGTTCGCTGTGGTAGCGCTGCTGTTCCTCGGTGAGAAGCATCGACTCGTTCTCCACGAAGCAGAGCGGGTTCTGCATCTTGCCGATGTCGTGGTAGAGGGCGCCCGCACGCACCAGGAGCACGTTCGCGCCCACCGTTCCGGCGACCGCGTCCGCCATATTCATCACCTGCAGCGAGTGCTGGAAGGAACCGGGGGCCTTCTGCTCAAGCGAGCGCAGCAAGCTTCCCGATGTGTCGCAGAGCTCCGACAGGCGGATGTGCGACACTAGGTTGAAGATTCTCTCGAAGAGATATACCAGCGGGTAACCGGACACGCAGAGGATCGAAGATATGAAGAGTCCCACGAGCACGCGCGGGATGCTTCCTCCGATGAAGTCCACCGAACGCAGGCAGAGGTATACCACGCTCATCACCGCGAAGGTGACGAACGCGCCCACGAACTGGCGCCAGCCTCTGCGGAAGTAGCGGAAGAACGCCACCGAAACAACTCCGCCGCATTCGAAGATGAGGAAGAGGGGCACCGCGGGTTCGCCGTAGAGAAGCAGGGGCAGGATGCTCACGGAATACACTCCGACCACGAGCCTGCGGTCGAAGAAGACCTCGAGCATCTGCGCGCACAGCACGAACGGTACCATATACACGAGGTTGGGCGCGTTGCGCGGAACGGTTATCGCCGCCACCGTGAAGATGGTGAATATCAACAGGATATACAGGAAGCGGTTGCCTCCGACTGCAATGTCGGGGGCCGAGAAGTTAAGGGCGAAGAAGAACAGCAGCACCAGCAGGAGCGCTATTCCGGCGTTGCCGAGCCAGTGCAGAACGCCCGTGCCGGCGATGCCGACGTTGGACGCGTATTCCTTTTCGAAGGAATCCAGCATCTGCTCGATCTCCGCCGTCACTATCTCGTCCTGAGAAACTATGGTCTGGCCCGCGCGGACATATCCCGAAGTGGGAGAAACGTCCGCCGTGGATTCGCTCTGCAGCAGCTGGGTGGCCTGACGGTCGAAGACGAGGTCCGGCACCATGGCGTCGAAAACGCCCGAAGCGCGGAGCAGCGAGTCCACGTTGATGTCGGTGAAGACTTCCGCAAGATACGAACGCACCTTGTTCTTGGCCTCGGAAAGCGTGTAGACCTCCGAAGCCGGAACGGACTTCACCCTCTTGCCCCTCTGCACGTAGATAACGTCGCCGCTGAGCAGTGCCTCGTCGAGGTCGCCGCCGCTGCGGTCGTCGCTGACAATTCCGCGCGTCACGGTCTCGCGGACGCCGGTTATTATGTCGGTGCGGAGGTAGTCATATTCGCCGAAATCGGCTCCTTCCACCGCCCTGAGGCACGCCGAGGCCGTTTCTTCGCTGTAACGGTAGTACGGCACGGCGGCCGTGTTGCGCTGGATGCGCTCCTCCGTCATCTGCTCCTCGGTCTTGAGGATGGGGAAATCGAAGGGGGCGATGAGAGTCTCGTATTTCCAGGGCAGTCCCCTCTTGTACTCGTAAGTGAGCTTTGCCGTCCGCGGCATTACGAACAGGAACACCGCAGTCACGGCGAGCAGGGGCAGCACCACCCGGAAGATTCTTTTACCTGGCATTACTTGAAGGGGCTGTTGGCTTCTTTCGCTATGAAATTGTAGGTAAGCCGGTCGGTGAGCCTCGGGAAGAGCCTGTGGGCCCATACCGTGGCGCGGCCGAGACCGGTGAGTATGACCTGCGACTTGCGTTTGGCAAGGCCTTTGGCGAGATGCTTCGCGCATTCTTCGGCGCTCATCAGCTTGCCTTCGTCCAGAGGAGTCTCCCCCTGCGCGCTGCCGTCGGCCGTGAGAGCCGCGTTGCGCACGTTGGACGAGGTGTAGCCGGGAGCGAAGACCAGCACGCCGAGGCCGTCCTTGAGATGCTCTATGCGGAGCGTGTCGAGGAAGCCGCGGATGGCGTACTTGGAGGACGAATATCCCGTGCGGGCGGGAAGCGCCGAGTATCCTGCGATGCTGATGACGCCCACCACCTGTCCTTTCCTTTCAAGAAGATAAGGCAGCGCGTACTTCGTGCAGTTGACCGTCCCCCAGAAGTTCACGTCCATAAGGGAATGGATCACCTTGAGGTCGAGGTCCTTGAACATCGCGCGCATCGAAAGCCCGGCGTTGTTGACGAGGATGTCGATGCCTCCGAAACGCTTCACGGACGCCTCCACGAGGGCTTTGCAGTCCTGCTCGTCGCTCACGTCGCACCTGACGCAGAGCACCCTGTCCGCGGGAGCCACCGAAGGGGCGAGTTCCTGCAGTTTGTCGAGCCTGCGGGCGGCAATCACCACCTTGGCGCCTAGGCTGCCGAACAGTCGCGCCGAAGCCAGTCCTATTCCGGAACTGGCCCCGGTGACTATTATTACCTTGTCTTTAAAATACTGTTCTGTCTTCATTGCAAGGGATGCAGGATGACGCTTAGTCGATCTTCATCGCGGCGATGTCGTCGCCGTCGTAGAGGCCCGCGTCGAGCTTGGCCTTGATTTCCTTGAAGGCGTTCAGCGTGTAGTTCACGTCCTCCATAGTGTGGGCGGCCGTGGACACTATGCGGAAGATGATCATACCCTTCGGGATGACGGGATAGATGACCATCGAGCAGAAGATCTTGTAGTTCTCGCGGAGGTCCTTGGCAATCTTGGTTGCCTGGGCGATTCCGCCGCCGTCGATGTGGATGGGAGTCACGCAAGCCTCGGCCTCGCCGATGTCGAATCCCTGCTCGCGGAAGCCCTTCTGCAGCGCGTGGGTTATCTCCATGCACTTGCGGCGACGTTCGTCACCCTCGGGCGACATAATGATTTCCAGGCGCTTGATGTTGCTGATGACGAACGGCAGAGGCTGGCTCTTCGCGTACATCTGCGAGCGCATATTGAGACGCAGGTAGTTGATTACCTTGCGGGGACCCGCCACGAAGCCGCCGATGCTGGCCATGCTCTTGGCGAACGCGCCGATGTAGATATCGACCTCGTCCATCACTCCGAAATGCTCGGAGGTTCCGCGTCCGTGGGCGCCCATAAGGCCGAAACCGTGGGCGTCGTCGATGAGTATGCGGAAAGGATATTTCTTCTTGAGGGCGCAGATCTCGTCGAGTTTGCCGAGGGCGCCGGTCATTCCGTACACGCCTTCGGTGATGAGCAGCACTCCGCCGCCGTTGGCGTCTGCCTCTTCGCAGGCCTTGGCGAGAATCCTCTCGCAGTCGGCCATGTCGTTGTGGCGGTACTTATACTTGCTGCCGATGTGCAGGCGGATGCCGTCCAGCAGGCAGGCGTGGGCCTCGTTGTCATAGACTATGACGTCGTGGCGCGCGGTGAGGGTGTCGATGGTGGACACGATGCCCTGGTATCCGAAGTTGTAGAGGAAGGCGTCCTCCTTCTTCTCGAAGTCGGCGAACATCTTCTCGAGTTGCTCGTGGTACTTGGTGTGGCCGGAGAGCATACGGCTTCCCATAGGGGCGGAAAGTCCCCACTGACGGGTGGCTTCGGTCTCGACCTTGCGGATCTCGGGATGGTTCGCGAGTCCGAGGTAGTTGTTAAGGCTCCAGTTGAGCACCGGAACGCCGTTGAAGGTCATATGGGGACCGAGCTCGCCTTCGAGCTTGGGGTACATGTAGTAACCGAATCCCTGTTCGAAATACTGGCCGATGGGGCCGCCGGAATCCCGCGCAATGCGGTCGAAAATGTCTAACATATCCTTTATTGTTTAAGCGTCGATATTTGCGTAATGTGCGTTCTCCTCGATGAACTGGCGGCGGGGCGGAACGTCGTCGCCCATAAGCATCGAGAATGTACGTTCGGCCTGGGCCGCGTTCTCGATGGTGATCTGGCGCAGGCGCCTGTTCTCAGGGTTCATGGTGGTCTGCCAGAGCTGTTCGTCGCTCATTTCGCCGAGACCCTTGTAGCGCTGCACGGTGTAGCCCTTGTCGCTGCCCTTGCCGAAGCGCAGTGCTGCTTCTTCGCGCTGGTCCTCGGTCCAGCAGTAAACCTCTTCCTTGCCCTTCTTCACCAGATAGAGAGGAGGAGTGGCAAGATATACGTAGCCGTTCTTGATGAGGTCGAACATATAGCGGAAGAAGAATGTCAGGATGAGGCAGGCGATATGCGAGCCGTCCACATCGGCATCGGTCATGATGACCACCTTGTGGTAGCGCAGGCGGCTGAGGTCCATATGCTTCTCGCCGGTTTCGTCCTCGGTGGCGACGCGCACGCCGAGAGCGGTGTAGATGTTCTGGATTTCCTGGCTCTCGAAAGCGCGGCCTTCGGCGGCCTTCTCCACGTTCAGGATCTTGCCTCGCAGAGGAAGGATGGCCTGGTAGCGGCGGTCGCGGCCCTGCTTGGCGGTACCGCCTGCGGAATCACCCTCGACGAGGAAGAGTTCGCACTTCTCGGGATCGTTCTCGGAGCAGTCGGCCAGCTTGCCGGGCATTCCCGCGCCGGACATCACGGTCTTGCGCTGCTGTATCATTTCACGCGCCTTGCGCGCCGCGTTGCGGGCGGTGGCGGCGAGGAGTATCTTCTCGATGATGAGCTTTCCGAGCTTGGGATTCTCTTCAAGGAAGATGTCGAGGGCGGCGCTGGTGGCCTGGGACACCGCGGAAGTCACCTCGGTGTTGCCGAGCTTGGTCTTGGTCTGGCCTTCGAACTGGGGCTCGGAGACCTTGACGGACACCACTGCGGTGAGACCTTCGCGGAAGTCCTCGGGAGCGAGTTCCACCTTGGCCTTCTCCAGCAGCTTGTTCTTGTCGGCATAGTTCTTCAGAGCGCGGCTGAGGCCCATCTTGAAGCCCTGGAGGTGGGTACCGCCTTCGATGGTGTTGATATTGTTCACGTAGGAATATATCTTTTCGGAGTAGCCGGTATTGTACTGGAGGGCGATGTCGATGGGGATGATCTTGTCGGAAGTGACGCAGACGGGCTCGGGAATGAGCTTTTCGGCGCCAGCGTCGAGATAGTCGATGAACTCGCTGAGGCCTCTCTCGGAATAGAAGAGCGCGGTGCGGAAGACCTGCTTGCCGGTGGCCTTGCTTTCGCCGGACTCGTCCACCACGAACTCGTCGACGAGGCTGCGCTTGTCGGTGAGGCGGATCTTTATGCCCCTGTTAAGGAACGCGAGCTCGCGGAGGCGGGCCGCCAGGGTGTCGTACTTGTAGACGATGGTCTGGGTGAAAATGGTCGCATCAGGGTGGAAGGTGATGATGGTTCCGTGGTCGCTTTCGGGGCACTCCCCTATGACCTCGACCTCGCTGATGGGCTTGCCTTTCGAGTACTTCTGCTGGAAGACCTTGCCCTCGCGGTGCACTTCCGCGACCAGAAGGTCGGAAAGGGCGTTCACGCAGGAGACGCCCACGCCGTGCAGACCGCCGGACACCTTGTAGCTGTCCTTGCTGAATTTTCCTCCGGCGTGGAGGACGGTGAGCACGACTTCCAGGGCGGAACGGTGCTCCTTCTCGTGCATATCGGTAGGAATGCCTCGTCCGTTGTCCTGTACGCGTATCGAATTGTCTTCCAGGATCTGCACGTCGATCGTGTCGCAGAATCCTGCCATCGCTTCGTCGATGGAATTGTCCACCACTTCATACACCAGGTGGTGAAGTCCCCTCTCGGAGATGTCGCCGATGTACATCGACGGTCTCTTTCTCACAGCCTCCAATCCTTCGAGAACCTGGATGCTGTCCGCGGAATACTGCTGTTCCGCACGCTTAATCTCTTCTTGATCTGTCATTTTTGTATAACTATTTGATATTTATATTCTTAAGGAAGTCTCAAAGTAATGCCTCCGGTAAGGTGCATACCGTGCTCCTGATGCACTGGCGACACGGGGATGCTCCTGCAGAGGATGTTGCCCCACTGGGCCCAGGCGGAGAGCGTCGGGCTGATGCGGTATTCTCCGTAGAGGCCCACGTCGGCATAGCCCTTGACCTTGAAGTCCACCGAGTTGCGGGGAGTCGCACCCTTGATGCGGATTCCTCCGTAGATGCGGCGGTCCCAGTTGTATACCGCGTTGAAAGTGCCGGAGAACATAGGAAGGTCCAGGAAGGTCTTGTCGTCGCCGATGCTGGTCTTATGAAGGGAAACCTGCGCGTCCGCGTCGAAACGCTCGGAACGCCAGGAGAGCCTGCCGTCGAGGTACCAGGTCCTGTAGTCCCTGTAGCCCATATAGAAACTGCTGCTGTCTATCTGGTCCATCGCGGCGCGTGCGTAGGAGATGAATCCTCCCTTGATGTCATATTCGAGGCGCGAAGCGATGCTTCCCCTCAGGCCGAGGGTAAAGTTGAGCTGCTCCACCGTCGTCTGCAGGGCCTCGCCCGCAGGCTTCAGGAATCTGCTGTTCATCCAGTGCTCGCGGGCCTTGAGGGCGGAATAGTCCTCCGCGTACTGCCTACCTCCGAAGAAGCCGTAGATGTTCAGCACGTCCTTCCAAAGCATAAGGTTCGCCCTGACGTCGGGATAGAATGCCAGTCCCTTGCCGCCGGTGCAGAGGGTGAGGCCGCCGCTGACGTTCAGCGGGCCCCAGTCGAACACCGCCCTCGGAGTGATGTAATTGAGGGTTAGCGGCTCGGCGTATTTGAGGTTGTAGCTGCTGCTCTGCGCGTGGATGTCGATGAGCAGGCGGATGTACTGATGATAGATTTCAGGTCCGATGGTTCCGTCGAAGAGGTAGGACGATTCGTTCACACGGGTGAGGTCCTTGTTGCCGAAACGGTCCATCGCAAGGCCGAGGCGCACCTTGAAGTCGTAGAACAGCAGGGTGGTGTCCACGTTGCTGCAGATCCTTCCTCCCACGTTAATGTCGTTGAAGGTGCTTCTTGTGAGGAAATCCTTCGTGAAGATGCCGTTATACGACGCGTCCCAGGAGAGGTCGAAGGTCTCCTTGTTCCAGCGTCCCTCGACTCCCAGCTTCTCGTAGAAGTCGCTTCCGGTCCAGGAAGAACCGCAGGGCCTGTGGTAGCGGCCCGCGTAGCCGTGGAAGTCGTTGTACGCCGTGATTCGGTGCAGGCCTTTGCGTATCGGAGTGTATACCGCGCTGAGCACGGGACGGAAAGTGAAGCCCAGTCCGGTGCGCAGGAAGAGCTCCTTGCCGGAGTAGTCGGTGGCCTTCGGGGTAACCCTTATCGCATAGGGGTCGAAATCGTAGGCCCCCTTGTAGTCGGTCTGGAACACGCTGTAGTCCACGTTGGTGGAGAACTCCTGCAGGGAATCGGGCACCTGCATTATCAGGTCCATCTTGGAGACGTCCGACATGCGCGTCTGGTAGTCGTTGGTCACCTGCACCTGGGGATTCAGGTTCTGGGCGGACAACTGCAGGGCCGCAATGGCCGCCAGGCTGATGGTAAGGTATATCTTTCTCATAAGGATTCACTGCTCTGGAGACGGTCGAGTCTCAGTTTCACATTGTCCAGCACGTCGTCGAGGCCGTCCGAAGGGGTGTAGCCCGCGCGGATGCTCTCCCAGGTGACCTTCGCCTGGGCGGTATTGCCCTTCTCGGCGAAAGCGTCGCCCAGCACGATGTATGCCTTGGCGAGCCAGTAGGACTGGCTTCCCGCCTTGGACGCGAATTCGTAGACCTTGTTCTCCACGCTGTCGAACTCTCCGCTGTCGAAGAGGTTCTGGATCAGCAGGTAGCTGGCTTCCGCCCCTTCGGGAGTGGAGGCCTGGCGGGAAAGGTCGTTGAAGATGACGAAGGCCTCGTCGCGGCGGCTGGTGGCGAGGTCGCTCTTGGCCTCGATCCAGTCGGCTTCGCGAACCAGGGCCGCTCCGCTGCCGACGGCGTTGCGCACGGCCTTGGCGGCCACGATGGCTTCTTCATATCTGCGAGCGCGGAAGGCGGAACGCATCTTGCCGGCCCTCGCGACGCCCTTGTTCACATCCATCACCGCCACTTCGGCGAGCGTGGAATATCCCGCATAGGCGTCGTCGAAGCGCTCGAGTTCGAAGGAGAGGTTGGCATAGTGCAGGGCGGACATCTCGGCGAAGGAACCGTTCCTCAGAATGCGGGGCACCTGCCTGTAGTACTCGCAGGCGCGTTCCTTGTCGCCAAGGGCGCGGTACGATTCAGCCAGATAGAAGGTAGCGTCGCCCGCCTTGGCGCCTCCCGGATAGTCGTCGAGGTACTTGCGAAGCGACACCAGCGCCTGGGAATAGTTCCCGGCGAGGTAGACCTGCTCGGCCGTGTTGAAGTATATCATCTCCTTCTCGGCGGCTGTCTTGCCGACGGTCAGGTTGTTGGTTTCCATATATTCTATGTACTTCTCCGGCTGGCGCGTGGTCTGGTAGATGGAGTTGATCGCCAGCAGGGCCTCTTCGGAGTACTCGCTGTTGGGCATCACGGTGACCACCTGCTCGTACTGGCGGAGGGCCTTGTCGTACTCCTTCATATTGCGGTAGGCCATGCCCTCGCCTATCATCGCCTTGGCGGCGTAGGTGTTGTCGGAGGTGGAGGCCTTGAGCTTCTCGAAGCACGATACCGCCTCGAGGTTGCGGTCGATGTCCATATAGGCGCGCCCGAGCTCGTACATCGCCTCGCTGTACATGGGTGCGTCGGAAGACGCGCGCTTCACCGTCGAGAGCACCTTGACCTTGGAGTGCTTGTCGCCGGAAAGGCCGTATGCTATCGCCTGCTGGTAGTAGGGATAGATATGGTCGGGCGATGAGAACTCGTTGATGACCTTCTGGTAGGAGTTGACGGCGGCCTTGTAGTTGCGGCGCGCGAAGTCGCAGTCGCCGCGGCGCGTGAGGGCGTCCTCTCGGCTGAACGGGTCGCGCGAGGAGATGTACACGTCGAACCACTTGGCGGCGTTCTCGTACTTCGCTTCGGAGAAATACGCGTAGGCGAGGTTGTAGGGCAGCATCGCCCCTTCCTGCATTCCTCGCAGGGCACCCAGGTTGTGGAGTTCGTTATAGAGCCCCGCGGCGTAGGAGAAGTTGCCGCTCTTGTATGCCGATTCGGCCAGCCAGTAGCGGGACAGCTGGTTCATCCTGTCGTGCTTGGGAAGATAGTAGCCCGCCGCCTTCAGGAAAGGCATAGCGTCGCGGTAGGAGCCGCTGGCTATGAGCTGCTGGGCGCGGAGGTAGTTGGCCTTCATGAAGTTGGACTTTTGTTCGTCGTCCAGCGCGTCTATGTGGGAGTAGGCGTCGATGGCCGCGGCGTAGTCCCTGTTGCCCAGGGCCGCCATTGCCATATAGCTGTATATCTGCTCCCCTTTCTTGTCGGTGGAGAATTCCTTGAGGTAGGATTCGAAGACCGAAGTGTCGGAATTGATGTCGAAGGCCAGCTTGGCGTAGTTGAACCAGGCGTCTTCGCGGATGTCCTTGTTGAAATCGACAGCCTTTGCCTGGGCGAAGGCGTCGGCCGCCGCGACCTTGTTCTTGGTCTTGATGTAGCAGTAGCCGAGGTTGTAGTTGGCTATCTGGCCGAGGGAGTCGCTGCGGTCCTCCATACGCTCGAAGCTCTCGATGGCGCCCTCATAGTCGCCGCCCGCATAAAGCACGGAACCGGCGAAGAAGAGGTCGGTGCGGCTGCGCGCGACCGATGTGTCGACAGGCTGCTTGGCGTAGTATTCCATAGCCTTGCCCGTGTCGCCCTGGACGAGGTAGGACTCGGAAATGATGCGCGCGAGCCTGCCCTTGCGCTCGGGAGGAACGGTCTCCATCATATCGTCCGCGTGCTCGATCACGTAGGCGTAGTCCTTCTGCATAAAGCGGCACTCCATAATATAGTACTCGGAGAGAGTCTTGAAGCGGGCGTCCTTTTCGGTCTGCTCGAACCATCCGAGGGCCTCCTCGAAGTTCTTGTCGGAATAGGCCATATAGCCCATCTGGTAGCGGGAAGCCGCGGTATAGGGCGACTTGGGAAGGGTGTCGACGATGGAGAAATACTGCCGTGCGGCGGCGAAGTCGCCGTCGTCGAGGCAGCAGTAGCCGCGCTTGAAGTTGTATTCGGCTGCGTTCAGACGCACCAGCGCCGTGCCGTCAACCTTCGCGAATTCCTTCTGGGCGGCGGAATACTCTTCGGCGTCGAAGAGATTCAGCGCGTACTGGTAGTGCAGCTCGGACGAAAGCACAGTCTTGGGATAGCGCGTCTCGTGCCTGACAATCAGGTCGGGATAGTCCGAGGTGTTGGCCTTGGCGGCGCAAAGGGCCGCGTAGGCATCTGCCAGAGGGTCGTCCGCAACCGTCTCGAATATCGAGCGCGCCTTCTCGTAAAGCCCGTTCTCGTAGAGGTCCTTGGCCTTGCGGAAGCTGTCTTCACGCGCCTGCGCACCCGCGTACGAAAAAGCGAAAACGGATATGATCGATGCCGTCAACAGGGACAGCGGTTTTTGAATTCGCATAAGCATTATTTTACTAACTTACAAAAATAGCAAAAATTCCTCGATTTTCGCTTATATTTGTGCAGAAAAATTGCGCTAATTTTATGGAGAATCCGGTAGTATTCAAAGATGCCGACATAATGGGCGGCGATTACGTGGTCGTCCACGGCCTGGATATGGAAATCGCCAAGGGCGACCTCGTCTACATCATCGGCAGGGTCGGCTCGGGAAAAACCTCTATAATCCGCACCGTGACCGGGGAAATTCCCCTCAAGAAGGGCCACGGCGAAGTGTGCGGATTCAAGCTCGAGAGCCTGCGCGGAAGGGACATTCCCCGTCTGCGCCGCAAGCTCGGGATAGTGTTCCAGGACTTCCAGCTCCTGATGGACCGCAGCGTCGAGGCCAACCTCGAATTCGTGCTCCGCGCGACCGGATGGAAAAACCAGGCGCAGATAGACGAGAGAATCTCCCTCGTGCTGGAGGCCGTGGGGATGGGGACCAAGGCGCACAAGCTCCCCCACCAGCTCTCCGGAGGCGAACAGCAGCGCGTCTGCATAGCCAGGGCCCTCCTCAACGAGCCCGAAATAATCCTCGCCGACGAGCCCACGGGCAATCTCGACCCCGAAACGGCCGACGGCATCATGGGGCTTCTGCTCGACTTCAATAAGGTCAAGGGCACCACGGTCATAATAGTCACCCACAACCGCCATCTGGTTGAGAAGTACCCCGGCCGCCTCTTCGTCTGCGACGACGAGCACTGCGAAGAGCGCAAGAACGACAAGGTCTACGACATCATAATCGATTTATGAAACGCGCCGAAAGGTACGAGGGCATTCTGCGGTATTTCCGCGAAAACGTGCCCGTAGCCGAATCGGAGCTGGTTTTCGGCAGCCCCTACGAACTGCTCGTGGCGGTAATCCTGTCGGCCCAGTGCACCGACAGACGCGTCAATCTGGTGACTCCCGCGCTGTTCGCCGCGTACCCCGACGCCGAGGCCCTTTCCAAGGCCACCGCGGAGCAGGTCTACCCCTACATAAAGTCCGTCTCCTACCCCAACAACAAGGCCCGCAACCTGGTGGGAATGGCTAAGAAACTCCACGAAGATTTCGGCGGAGTCGTGCCGGAGGACGTGGACACCCTGATGACCCTTCCCGGAGTCGGCCGCAAAACCGCAAACGTCATAGCTTCAATAGTTTACAGCCAGCCGGTCATAGCTGTGGATACGCACGTCTTCCGCGTCGCGAGGCGCCTCGGGCTCAGCTCCGGAACCACGCCCCGAGCGGTGGAACTCGACCTCGAAAAGCACATCCCGGAAGACATCCGCCCCATAGCGCACCACTGGCTTCTCCTCCACGGGCGCTACATATGCAAAGCGCAGAAGCCGGAATGCGGCTCCTGCGCGATTAAGGAGTATTGCAGGAAGTTTACTTCAGGAACTGCTTCTTGAGATCCTCTATCTTGGCGTCGGCATCAGCGCCCTTCGTGCTGAAATAGAACTTGATCTTCGGCTCGGTGCCGGAAGGACGAACCGATACCACGTCGCCTTCCGCGCTGAAGAACTGCAGCACGTTGCTCTTGGGCAGGCCCGTCTTCTCCGGCTCCAGATAATCCACTACCTTCGCCACGGGGGCTCCTCCCAGCGTTGCGGGCGGGTTCTCGCGGTATGCGGTCATCATAGAGGCGATTTCGCGGGTGCCATCCACGCCCTTGCGGACGATGTAGACCATCGCGTCGCGGTGCAGGCCGTATTCGGCATAGACCTTCTGCATAAGGCCATAGAGGGTAAGCCCCTGGTCGGCCGCCCAGGCCGCAGTCTCGGCGATGATGCTGGCTGAAATCTGGGCGTCCTTGTCGCGGACGAACTGTCCGAGGTTGAAGCCGTAGCTCTCCTCGCCTCCGCAGATGAATTCGCCGCCCTCTGCCTCCTTGCGGCGCACCACTTCGGCTATGTACTTGAAGCCCGTTAGCACGTCGTAACAGGGAACGCCGAAGCTCTCGGCTATTTCTTTGATGAGACTTGTGGTAACTATGGTCTTCACCGCATATTTGCCCTTTCCGAGCTTGCCCAGCTCCTTCCAGCGGTTCATCACGTAGTAGGTCATGAGCGATGCGGTCTGATTGCCGTTGAACAGCACCATCTTCCCCTGAGGGTCGCGCACCGCGATGCCCATACGGTCGGCGTCGGGGTCGGTGGCCATCACCAGGTCGGCGCCCACTTCCTCGGCCTTCGCCACAGCCATCTCAAGGGCGGACTGCTCCTCGGGGTTCGGGGAAACGACCGTAGGGAAATCGCCGTTGGAAACGTCCTGCTCGGGAACGTGATAGATGTTCTTGAAGCCAAGACGCTTAAGGCATTCGGGCACGAGACGCACTCCGCAGCCGTGCAGAGGAGTGTAGACAATCTTCAGGTCCGCGTGCCTCGCGCAAGCCTCGGGGCTGAGCGTAAGCGACAGGATGTCACGCAGATAGCACTCGTCCACATCGGCCCCCATCATTTCTATCTTCGCGCTCCCCTCGCCCGGCACGAACTTCACCATAGCGGGCTCGCTCACCTTGTTCACCTCGGCGACTATGTCCTTGTCCTCGGGGGATGTTATCTGCCCGCCGTCGCTCCAGAACACCTTGTAGCCGTTGTACTCCTTGGGGTTGTGGGAAGCGGTCACCATCACGCCCGCGGTAGCGCCCTTGTGGCGTATCGAATACGAAAGTTCGGGCGTAGGACGGATGTCGTCGAACAGATACACGCGGATGCCGTTGGCGCTCATAACGTCGGCGGTGATCTTCGCAAACTCGCGGCTGTGGTTGCGGCTGTCGTAGGATACGCAGATGCTAAGGTCCTTGGAACCCGGGAAACGGCCCAGCATATAGTTCGCCAGGCCCTGGGTGGCCATTCCGACCGTATACTTGTTCATACGGTTGGTGCCGGCGCCCATAATGCCGCGAAGGCCTCCGGTGCCGAATTCCAGATTCTTGTAGAAGGCGTCCTCAAGTCCTTTGGGGTCGGTGTCGCGAAGATGCGCGACCTCTTCTTTGGTCTGACGGTCGAAATCGCCGTTCAACCAGGCTTCAGCCTTGATTTCATACTCTTTCATATGCTATTCTTTTAAATGTTTTTGCCAGAAAAACCTGTCTTCCTTCAGTGAATGCTCGCCCTGCTTGCCGCGGTAGCCGTGCATCCCGTCGGGGTATACCATAAGTTCGAAATGCTTTCCCTGCAACTGGAGTTCCTTCACCAGCTGAAGCGTATTCTGCCAGTGCACGTTGTCGTCGCCAGTGCCGTGGGTGAGGCGCAGCACCGACTTGCAGTCGTCCGGGAAAGCCCCGACCTGCGAAATCACCGTATGCGCATAGCCCTCCGGATTCTCCGAAGGAACATCCATAAAGCGCTCGGTGTAATGGCTGTCGTAGAGTCTCCAGTCGTAGACTCCCCCGCCCGCTATTCCGCAGCGGAAGAGGTCCGGATGCAGCAGAAGCAGCAGCGCCGTATTGGTGCCGCCGAAGCTGAATCCCTCCACTCCGATATGTTCTCCGTCCACATACGGCTGTTCCCTGAGCCACTGCGCCCAACGCACGAAGTCCGTAATGGGAGACGTCTGCAGATCCCTCCACGCGAGGTCGGTGCCCGCGCGTCCCGTATGGCCGGAAACGCGCACATCGGCCACGATATGTATGAAGCCGTTCTCCCAGAACCACTGCTCGTTGAAGCGTGGTTTGCGCCAGGTGTCCGTGACATAGGCATTGTCGGGACCGCCGTAAATCTCCATCACCACCGGATACCGCTGCCCTGCATCGAAATCGCGGGGACAAGTCATCTTTGCGAACATCGGCTGGCCGTCCTCGGCGGGGATGGAAACTATATTGGGAATCGGAATGCCGGGTTCTGGCGCGGGGCCGTACGGCTTGCCTAGTTTGCTGTTCCAGTCAAACGAGGGAGTATGGCAGTTGGAAAGTTTCGCCTTGACCGTTCCATCTTCGAGCACAACTGGATTCTGCACATTATAGGAGGTATCCGTGAGGGCTTTTATCTTGCCCTTATTTGAGAGGCAGTAGAGCGCCGACTTCACGCGCGAATCGCGCTGGGCGGTGAAGTAGATATTGCCCCTGGCATCCCTGTGAACGAGTTTCGTGCGCCAGTTGGGGCCGTCGCTGAGGCGCTTGAACGTCTTTCCGTCGTAGGAGAGGAAATATATCTGCTCCCAGCCCGTCTCGAATGCGCGCACCATATAGAGACCGTCCTTCGCGAAGAGCATTCCCCCTATCCAGTCCAGCCAGGTTTTGTATTCCTCGTGATAAATTGCCTTCTTGCTCCCGTCCGAAGCGTCAACACGGTAGAGGTCGAGTGTATTCTGCCTGCGGGGCTCGCGCTGCACGAAGAGCGCGCTCCCGTCCCCGGACCAGAACGGTGTGCCGAAATACTGGTCCTGCGAACTGTCGAAATCGGCCCAGACCACCCTGCCGGGCGCTTCCAGGTCCACTATTCCTATCTTCACCTCCGGATTGGGCTGCCCCGCCTTGGGATAGCGCGTTAGGGAAAGGCTTCCGTTCTGCCCGTCGGCGCAGTAGATGGGAAACACCGGCACATTCGAATTATCGAAACGGAAGAAGGCGAGCCTGCGCGAATCCGGGCTCCACCAGAACGCGCGGTACTTGCTCGGGCGGCCGAAAATCTCTTCGTAATACACCCAGGAAGCATATCCGTTAAGGATCGTTTCGCTTCCGTCGAAAGTCAGGCGGGTTTCTTCGCCTGCCTTGGTGCGGACGTAAAGGTCGTTGTCGCGGGTGTAGGCGCAGCGGCTGGAATCCGGCGCCCAGGTCAGGTTGAGAATCGCGGCAAGTATTATGATGAGTTTCATACGAAGAATCTGTCGTTGAAGTTGACCAGGTAAACCTTTTTGACCGCCCTGGTGATGGCGGTATAGAGCCATTTGAGGTCGTCCAGCGTTTGTTCGTCCTGCCAGAAGGGACAGTCGATGAAGACGCAGTCCCACTGGCCGCCCTGCGACTTGTGGCAGGTGATGGCGTTGGCGTATTTGAGCTGCAGCGCGTTGTAGTAGGGGTCCTCGCGCACCGCGTCGTAGCGTTTCTTCTTGCTTTTGATGTTGGAATAATCCTCCGAGACGCCTTGGTAGAGGGCGTTCTGCTGCTCGTAAGTGAGCGATGCCGACTCGGATTCTAGCGTGTCGAGGCACACCTTCGCGTCTATTTCCAGGTCATCGTAGTCCGGGAAGGAAAGTCGGGCGTTGGCGAAATGCAGCCCGTAGCGGTCCTCGTAGCCCCAGATGCGCTGGAGCGTGGCGATGTCGCCGTTGGCTATGTAGTCCATCTCCTCGGTACCGTCGAGGAACTGGTAGCAGTTCTTCACTATCATCAGCTTGTCGCCCCTCACCAGACGGTCTTCCTTGTACTGCACGGTGGAGCGTATGCCGAGGTTGTAGCGTATGGCCCTCTTGTTGGAACGGCAGAGGATTATGGTGCCGTCCTCGCCGTATTTGGCGTAGGCGTCGGTTAGCGTTTCGATGAGCTCTCCCCCGCCGATGCGCTCGACGTCGGGGCATTTGCGGACGTCCAGCTTCACGACATCGAAGGTGTCGGAAACGTCGGCGCCCGAAATCATCTTCCTGATGGCCGTAGCGTTGCGGAGTATTCCCGAATCTGCCGCCTGGCGCACCACGGTCGAGAGTTCCGCGTAGGTCACCCCCCCGAACCCGTCCATAAACTCCGGGCAGAGCGCGGGGCTGGCCTCCAGACCGACCGGCGGCAGCTGGGCGGCATCGCCGAGAAGCATCAGGCGGCAGTCCACACCGGCCCGCACGAACGAGACGAGATCCGCCAGAAGGTTGCCGCTTCCGAATGCGGTTCCTCCCTGCTTCTCCTGCTCCTCAATGCCTATCAGCGACACTTCATCCACCACGAAAAGGGTGTTCTTGGCCTTGTTGGGGCTGAGGGCGAATTTGCCGAAGCCGTCGTCGCCGACGCCTTTCTGGCGGTAGATATGCTTGTGCACCGTGTATGCCGGACGGCCCGCGAACGACGAGAGCACCTTGGCGGCGCGTCCCGTGGGAGCCAGCAGCACGCAGTGGAGCTTGAGTTCTTCCAGAACCCCTATCAGCGCCGAAACCGCCGTAGTCTTGCCGGTGCCCGCATAGCCGTTCACCACGAGGATGTCGGCGTCGTCTTCCGTGAGGAATTCGGCGGTCTTGGCCAAAAGGGCGTCCTGGCAGGATGTCGCTTCTACATCCAGCCTCTCGAGAAAGCGTTTGTAGAGGTAATCCGCGCGGGGTGTCATCTGTGCCTCCTGCTGAAGATGATTGAAATCACGGACAGGACAGGATAGATTTCAACCCTTCCAAGGAACATGTCGAGGCTGAAGATGAATTTGCAGGCCGAAGGCTCGGCGTTGTAATTGCCCATGCTGCCGATGCTGCCCACCGAAGGGCCGATGTTGCAGAGGGACGCGATGCTTCCCGTGACGCTGTTGATGTTCTCGCCTGTCGAGAACAGCTGGCAGAAGAAGATCGATACCGCGAGGATTATGAAGAATACGGTGAAATACATGATGTGGGGCGCCACGTCACTTTCGGCCAGAGGCTTGCGATTCATCCTTATCTCCCTTATGGAAGAAGGATAGATGGCGTGGTGCACCTGCTGGCGTATGTTCTTGAACACCAGCAGCATACGGTCGCTCTTGAGGCCGCCGGTAGTGGAACCCGCCATACCGCAGCTAAAGCACATCAGCACCAGCAGAAGGGCCGCGAACTGAGGCCACTGGCTGTTGTCGGAGATGGCGAATCCCGTGGAGGAAGCGTAGCTGAACACGTGGAACGAGCCGTCCAGAAGGGCCTGTCCCCAGGTCTGCGCCGCATTTCCGATCTTGAGGCTGAACGCCACGGCGAGCGAAGCCAGGATGAGGCCGTATGTGAAGAAGCGGAACACTTCGTTCTTGAGCGGATTCAGCGAGCGTCTCGCCACCACCATGAACAGCATTCCGAAGTGCAGCGAAGCCAGATACATGAACGCCATCGTAATCAGCGTTATCGGCAGCGAATTGAAGGTGCCTATGGACATCGACTTCGTGCTGAAACCGCCGTTGGCGCATACGCTGAAGGCGTGACAGACCGCGTCGAAAACGTTCATTCCAGCCAGCCAGTAACACAGGAAGGCGGCAGCGTTGAGCGACAGATATACTGTAGTAAAGATGGAAACGGTCTTGTTCGCACGGCTGCTGTAGGAGTCCTTGCTGAGCGAAGAGAGTTCCATATTGGTGAGCCTCAGCCTCATCGGGCTGGAGGTCGGGATTATCAGAAGAAGGAAGACCACTACTCCCAAGCCGCCGATGAAGTGGGTGCTGCTTCGCCAGAAAAGCAGGCCCTTGGGCAGCGCGGCGACGTCTTCGAGTATGGTCGCTCCGGTGGTGGTGAAGCCCGAAACGCTCTCGAACCAGGCGTTGATTACCGAGAACGGGCCGCCCCAGAGCACGTAGGGCATCATTCCGAAGAGGAAGGACAGCAGCCAGGAGAGCACGATGATGACGTAGCCCTCACGCAGCGATATGGCAGGGGTCTTGCGCACGAAGATGAATGGGAACACCCCCGTGATGGAGGTGATCAGGAAGCTGATGGCGAGGGGCGCGAAGGAGGTGTCCGGTCCGCCGAACAGCGCGATCAGCATGGCTATGAACATAAACAGCGCATCGACGAGCAATGCGTATCCTACGTTCCTGCTTATGGTCTTGAAATTCATTGTTCGCCTTCTGCGTCCTGTGCCTTCCCGCGCATCGCGCTGATGCGCTTGCGGAGAAGCTGGTTTTCGGTTGTAAGGTCCCTGATCGATGTGTTGAGCTGCCTCAGCTGGTCGTCGCCGTTGAAATCATAATTGTATTTTCGGTTGTACGAACGGTAGCCGTCCAGCGACGAGAGCATCTTGTATATGGGATTCACGTAGAACGATTGCAGGAAGTAAAGCAGCAGGAGCACCAGCAGAAGGCCCACGCCCACCACCACGATGCCGGGGATGATGCTGCGGTAGAATGCGCTCTGAAGGGTTTCCGAATTGCGAGCGAGCTCGTCGTACACGGCGTCGGAAATGGCGTCGATGTCCGCCGCGAGCCTGTTGAAGCGGGGCTGCAGGCGGTTGAAGTACCATTCCCGAGTGTCGATGAAGCGAGAGGAGATGACGTTCTGCATCTCCAGCGATGTGAGGAGATATGCCGAGAAGGAATATTCCACCGAGTCCGCGAGCGGCGCGAGCACCGCGCCCGAAAGGGATGCGCGAAGGCTGTCGCAACGCTGCAGGAATGCCTTTTCGTCGAAGGGAGGGAGTTTCGCGCTCTTCTCGTCGCCGATTTCGGCGAGCACCGCCAGATGGTATTCGCTGCTCATGTCGGTGAGCTTCTGCGCGATATTTATGCTTCTGATGTTGTCCGCCACCAGGTCCGAAACGTAGTTGCTCATCCTGCCGTACTCCATTATGGAGATTATGCTGGAGATGAACAGCACGATGCCGATCGCGCTCAAACTCAGATACAATTTGGTCTTCAGAGACATTTTTTAAAATTTTTGCATAAACAAAACAAATATAGTGATATTTTGTTAAATTTGCCCACAATCCACGTAATTATTTTGCCTATGACCGGACTGCAAAAAGGAATACTGAAACTGTGCATCGACAAGGGTGCGTGCAGTATAGCCGACCTGAGCAAGGCGCTCGACATCAGCATACCCACCACCACCAAGTTGCTCGCGGAGCTTGTCGAAGGCGGTTTCATAGCCGAAATGGGCAAGGTGGGAACGAGCGGCGGACGCCGTCCCAACACCTTCGGCCTGAATCCGGACGCAGGCTATTTCCTCGGAGTGGATGTGGCCCGCCAGCACTTCCACGTGGCGATTTCCGACTTCAAGGGAGATGTGAAATTCTTCTTCCAGGACATCGCCTTCGTGCTCGAGGCCAGCGCGGAGTCCTTCCGCACCATGAGCCGCAAGATCAAGGAGGTCGTGAGCGAGGCGGGACTCGAGTGGAACAAGATTCTCGGCGTGGGCATCAGCCTCAGCGGAAGGGTGAACCCCGAAAAGGGATTCAGCCTCAGCTACTTCGTCAGCGACGACATCCAGCTCGGCGACATCTTCCGCCGCGAACTCGACGCCCCCGTGAGCATAGAGAACGACTCGCGAGCGATGACTTACGGCGAATACCGCAGCCTCGGCGCCCAGGCCGACCCCAATATGCTCTTCATCAACCTCAGCTGGGGCCTTGGAATGGGAATGATACTGGACGGAAAGCTGTATTACGGCACTTCGGGATTCTCCGGAGAATTCGGCCACTTCCCTCTCCTCGACAACAACGTGATGTGCCGCTGCGGCAAGATCGGCTGCCTTGAGACCGGCGCTTCGGGCTCGGCCCTCACCCACTGGATCAAGCACCAGCTCAAGGAAGGCAGGCGCTCGTCGCTCTCCGCCATCTACAAGAGGGACGGCGACATCTCCCTGCAGAACGTGCTTGACGCCGTGGAGGACGAGGACGTGCTTGCCATCGAAGGCATCGGCGCGGTGGGAGACACTCTCGGACGCGGAATCGCGGGGCTCATAAACATCTTCAACCCCGGTCTGGTGGTCATAGGAGGCCGTCTCATCGTGGGCAAGGACTATCTGATGCTCCCCATCCGCACTGCAGTAAACCGCTACTCCCTGAGCAAGGTGAGCACCGACACGCGCATAGCCTTCTCCGTCCTCGGACGTTCGGCCGCCGCCATAGGCGACTGCCTCCTGTCCAGGGACAAGTATCTGAATCAGCTGTAAAGGCTATTCTACCGTAACGGATTTCGCAAGATTGCGCGGCTGGTCGACGTCGCGCCCCTTCGCTATGGCAATGTGATAGGCCAGCAACTGGAGGGGAATCACGCTCAGGATGGGCGCGAAGCACTCTTCGGTGTCGGGAATCTCGAAGACGTAGTCGGATATCTTTCGCACGTCCTCGTCTCCCTCGGTGACGATGCTGATTATCTTGCCTTTGCGGGCCTTGATTTCCTGGATGTTGTTGCGGATCTTGTCGTAGTGTCCGCGACGTGTCGCGATTACCACTACAGGCATCTCTTCGTCTATCAGGGCGATGGTCCCGTGCTTCATTTCCGCAGCGGGGCAACCCTCTGCGTGAATGTAAGATATCTCTTTCAGCTTAAGCGCTCCTTCAAGTGCTACCGGGTAGTTGTAACCGCGTCCCAGATAGAGGAAATTGCGGGCGTAAGTGAACACTTTCGCGAGTTCTTCGATCTGCTTGTCGTGCACCAGGATGCGGGCGATTTTGTCGGGTATGTTCTGCAGTTCGCGGATGAGCTCGGCGCAGCGTTCCGGAGCCGCGGTTCCCTTGATTTCCGCAATGCAGATGGCAAGCAGGAAGAGCACCGCTACCTGTGCCGTGAACGCCTTGGTCGAAGCCACTCCGATTTCGGGCCCCACGTGGGTGTAGCAGCCGGAATCGGTCGCGCGCGGAATGGACGAGCCCACCACGTTGCAGATGCCGAACAGGAACGCCCCGGATTCCTTTGCGAGCTGGATGGCCGCAAGGGTGTCGGCCGTTTCGCCGGACTGCGAGATCGCAATCACTATGTCGTCGTTCCTGATTACGGGATTGCGGTAACGGAATTCGGACGAATATTCAACCTCGACGGGAATGCGGGTAAGCTCCTCTATTATATACTTGCCGATGAGGCCTGCGTGCCAGGAAGTGCCGCAGGCGCAGATTATGATGCGCTTTGCCTTAAGGAAACGCTTCTCGTTGTCGATTATGCCCGAGAGTTTCACCTGTCCCAGCGCGGGATGCAGGCGACCCAGCATCGATGCGCGGAGAGTCTCCGGCTGCTCGAAGATCTCCTTGAGCATGAAGTGCGGGTATCCGCCCTTCTCTATCTGGCTCAAATTGACCTCGAGCTGCTTGATTTCAGCCGTCTGGGGCACGCTGCGAAGGTCCGTGATGCGGATCTTCTCCCCTTTCCGGAGGAACGCTATCTGCTCTTCGCCCAGATACACCACGTTCTTCGTGTATTCCACTATGGGAGTGGCGTCGGAGCCCACCAGATACTCGTTCCTGCCTATGCCTATGATGAGGGGGCTGCCCTTGCGGGCCGCGATGAGACGGTCGGGATGGGTCTTGTCGAGAATCACTATGGCGTAGGCGCCCACGATGCTGTTCAGGGCCAGGGGCACCGCGTCCTCCAGCGGGCACTTGTGGGAATCCATTATGTACTGCACAAGCTGCACGGCCACTTCGGTGTCGGTATCGCTCTGGAAGTGGTATCCGCGGTTGATGAGCTCGGTCTTGAGGGACTGGTAATTCTCGATTATGCCGTTGTGGATTATCGCAAGATTATGGTTCTCGCTGTAATGCGGGTGCGCGTTGGCGTCATTGGGCTCGCCGTGGGTGGCCCAGCGGGTGTGGGCGATTCCCACGGTGCCGCTGATATCCTTGCCGGCGACCGCCTTTTCAAGGTCGGCGACCTTGCCTTTCGTCTTGTAGACCGAGAGGTTGCCGTTATTGTTCACGAGCGCTATTCCGGCGCTGTCGTATCCTCTGTATTCAAGCCTGTAGAGGCCCTTGATCAATATATCATACGCTTGCTGGTCGCCCAGATAGCCTACAATGCCGCACATCTTCTATTCGGGTTTATAAGAATCTTTGAGAGAAACCGTCTTGTTGTAAACGGGCGCTTCGGGAGTGCTGTCGGGATCCTTCACGTAGTAGCCCGTGCGCTCGAACTGCACCGCGATTCCGGATGCGTCCTCGAGCAGGGCGGGCTCCGCGAGGCCCTTGCCGATCACCAGCGATTCGGGGTTCAGGAAGTCCTTGTAGTCCTTGTCCTCGGGCACCTGGCTCATATCGGCCAGAGTGAAGAGACGGTCGTAGTTGCGGAGCGTCACGGGAACGGCGTGGGCCGCGCTCACCCAGTGGATGGTGCCCTTCACGCTGCGCCACTCTCCCCCGCCCGGACGGGTGGAAGGATCGTAGCTGCACTTCAGCTCTACGATATTGCCGGAGGCATCCTTGACGACATCTTCGCACTTTATGATATAGGTATATTTCAGGCGCACTTCCCCGCCGGGTTTGAGGCGGAAGAACTTGTTGGGAGCGTCCTCCATGAAGTCGGCGCGCTCGATGTAGAGTTCTCCGGAGAAAGGCACCTTGCGCTTGGCCCCTTCGGGTTCAGCGGGGTTCAGAGGGGCGTCGAACCACTCCACCTGGC
>JAGABD010000057.1 GCA_017614795.1 Bacteroidales bacterium | reverse complement strand
GATAGAACCTATATGGTATATCCACTCTATTTGGTTGAATTGTTTGACAATCCGGTGGAAACGGCAGATACTGTTTCTATAATGAGATTTCAAGGGGTATATGACGAGGCAGGATTATTAGGAACAATACTGGCTTTTTTCATTTATACCCTTGGTTACAATTTTAAGAATTGGCGTACCTGGGCATGCATAATTGTTGGCGTTTTTACCTTCTCTTTTTTCTTTTATACAATGACCGTTGTGTTTTGGGCTGTTAATGCTATAGTCAGGAAGAAAAGAGCGTATTCATTTGTCTTCGCCCTCGTTCTGTTTGGTGGTTTCTATTTGATGACGAAAGACAGTACAATGTTTCAAGATGTTATCTGGAATCGATTTGAGTGGAATACGGAGAACAGTTCGTTTGAGGGGGATAATCGAATGACAGAAGAAGGGGAAGCGGAATACAATAAGATAAAAGGTACTTCGGAATACTGGTTAGGTTTAAAAGCGGAACATGCGAAGTCTTTCTGGGCTTCTGCTGAGGGGTCATCTTCCTATAAGGCAGTCGTAGCAAATAAAGGGATGGTATTTTTTGCGATATACACGTTGTTTATCTTGTTGTTGGGTTGGTATAATAGGTCGACCAAAGAATCTTTTTTATTGTATGCCGTGTTCATGATCGTTTGCATATATCAGCGAACAAATGTTTATAGTGTGCTATTTCTGTTTTTATATTCTGCATTGGCCCGGCTGCAGTTGGGACGCGGAGACTTGTTAAGGCCATGAGCATAGGGCGAACGATGAAATCATATTATTGTTATTGGTAGTATTTCTACTCCTCTATGGAAATTCTGTATATATCAAAACTATTGTCGACAAGACTGATTAACAAGCTTGTTGCTAATAGTTGTTTGGACTCAGGCTTTGCTGTACAAAAGTTTGGAAGACTTGTCGCGAGAGGTTTTGTCCTGAATGATGTCGGCTGTGATGCCTTATCATCTCTTCCCAAAAAAGGATTGAGGAAAATCCTCACAACAGAGAAAGCAGAAAGCGAGAAAGGTGTTACTTATCACTATATCCCTTCTGTTAATATTCCAGTTATTCGTCAGCTTGTCCAATTGTTCTATAGTTTGTTTTTTTCCTTTCGTTGGTGTAAAAAGAAAGGTGGGGACAAGGCAATAGTGTGTGACGCTCTTGACATAAGTATTTGTATAGGCGGTCTGCTTGTTGCTAAGATTTGTGGCATAAAAAATATTTGTGTATTGACTGATATGCCAGGGTTAATGATAGGCCAAGGTAATTCTTTCTTCTGGAAAGTAGTCACTAGAGTGAATAAAACGTACCTTAGTTCTTTCGATGGCTATGTATTTTTGACTCAACAAATGAATGCGAGAGTCAATATCAAGAATAGGCCATTTATAATTATGGAAGGGCTAGTTGATTCTGAAGCGTCTATGCCCGTGATAGATGTTTGCCCCAATACACGAAGAACTGTTTTGTATGCTGGTGGTCTTCATGAACGCTATGGCCTAAAAACACTGGTTGACGCTTTTGTTTCTCTAGACATTCCTGACACAAAGTTAATAATATATGGAAGTGGACCTTATGAGAAGGAACTATTAAGAGTGTGTGAGAGAGAGACGTGCGTGGAATTTCGGGGAGTTGCGCCTAATGAAATAGTCCTAGAGGCTGAAGAGCGAGCTTCATTATTAGTGAACCCAAGACCTACGGCGGAGGAGTTTACCCGTTATTCGTTCCCCTCTAAGAATTTGGAGTATATGGCAAGCGGTACCCCTCTTCTTACTACTAAGTTGCCAGGGATGCCCAAAGAATACTATCCTTTTGTTTTTTTGTTTGAGGAAGAAACGGTGGAGGGATATGCAAAGGCTATTTTAGATGCTCTTAGTCGTGATTTGGCATCTCTGCAGGAAAAAGGAAGAAAAGCACGTGAGTTTGTTCTGAAACACAAGAACAACAAAGTGCAGACAAAAAGAATCCTAAATCTCATTGGTTATTAACTTTTATATACGTAATTATTATATTTTTCGGTAGTTTATGAAACTTTGCATTATTTACAATTATGCTTTACACTATCGTTCAGAGATATTTCAGTTACTAGATAAGGAATATGATTGTCATTTCTATTTCGGAAATAAGTACCTTGATGTCAAGAAGATGGATTATTCATTGCTCAAAGGCCAGGTTACAGAACTCCGTAATAGTAAGTTAGGGCCTTTATTATATCAGCATGGTATACTTGCACTCTTAAAGCGGTACGATACATTCTTAATGATAGGCAATCCCCGGAACCTCGCGACCTGGTTTTTTATGCTTCTGTCCAGGTTGCATCGAAACAAAAGGATATTCTTTTGGTGTCATGGTTGGTATGGGAAGGAAACTAAAGTGGAGAGTTTCCTGAAACATATCTTAGATAAGATGCCGACGGGTATTTTTTTGTATGGGGATTATGCGAAGCAGTTGATGATTAAAGAAGGCTTTGATGCCAACAAACTTCATGTTGTTCATAATTCTTTAGCCTATTCCAAACAGATAGAAGTTAGAAAATTGTTGAAGAAAAGTGCTATTTATACAGAGCACTTTAATAATGATAATAAGAACTTAGTGTTCGTCGGTCGTTTAGATCCTGCAAAGAAGTTAGATATGATTTTAAAAGCTATCAAGCAATCTGCGATGAGGGGGCGCATGTATAATATGACCTACATAGGAGGAGGGGAAGATGGGGGGAAACTGGAAGCATTAATGAAAGAATTAGGACTTGAAGATAGAGTGTGGTTCTATGGCCCCTGTTATGATGAGACAGTGTTAGGCGACCTGCTCTATAACGCAGACCTTTGTGTGGCTCCAGGGAATATCGGGCTGACTGCGATGCATTCATTGGTGTTTGGAACTCCAGCAATGACGCATAACTGCTTGAAATGGCAGATGCCCGAATTTGAGGCTATTAAGCCAGGGAAGACAGGCGACTTCTTTGAAATGAATGATGTTTACTCTTTATCTATAGCTATTGACAAATGGTTTGATGATAATGGAGATAAACGGGAAATAGTAAGGAAGGCATGCATGAAAGAGATTGATGATAACTGGACACCTGCATTCCAAATGCGAGTCTTTAAACAGTATATGCACTAATATGATCTTGCTTGGTTATTTTTACGGTAAGTTCTTTAAGAAGATTCTTCGTGGGAAGTGCGTGATTAATAGCAAAATCCACAAGACGGCAAAAGTTAACTCTGGCGCAACTATTATTGCCTCAACGATTGGACGGTACTCGTATACATGCTATGATGACGAGATCGTAAACTGTGAAATAGGGCAATTCTGTAGTATATCTGATGAAGTTGTAATAGGGGGAGCAGAACATCCTACAGATTGGGTCTCTACTTCCCCCGTTTTTCAAAAAGTTAAACATAGCGGCCCGAAGAGAAAATTTTCAGAATTCGATTATAATGGAATAAAAAAGACGGTTGTTGGGAATGATGTCTGGATTGGCCGCAGGGCTATCATAAAGGCTGGAGTGAATCTGGGAGATGGTTCTGTTGTGGGCAGTGGCGCTGTTGTAACGAAAGATGTCCCTCCATATGCAGTTGTGGCTGGGGTCCCTGCTAAAGTACTTAGATACAGATTTGATGAGGAAACGATTAAGTGTCTTCTACAAAGTGAGTGGTGGAACTTGCCAGATGAAGAAATAGAAAAATATGCTCATTTAATTAAGGACCCGATTGCTTTTATAAAAGCGCTGAAGAAAAGGATATTATAGTATAGAATGGAAAACGGTAAAGTCTTACTGGTAAAACCACATAGCCTATTGATTGGTAAAGGCTATCGGCTAAAAGATGAGAATAATAAGTACAAGGTGGTTGACAAAAAGTATGCGTTGCCTTCTCGTTATGCACTATCACGTCGCTTCCTCCGTGCTGAAATTACTGGTTTCTATCAATTAAGTAATGGAGATCAAATAGCGATAGCAAAAAAAGGATTATTTATTCGTGAGAAGGGTGAAAGAACCTTTAAGAAATTATTCTCTACACCAAGAGGCTCCAAACCTCTTAATATGTGTATAACACCAACGGGCAACATCTACTTTGGAGAATACTTTCAGAACATAGAGAAAAAGCCAGTAAATATATATTGTTCTAAAGATAATGCCCGGACCTGGTATATAACATATACATTTACAGTTGGTGAGATCAACCACATCCACGGACTCTTTTACGACAAATACACCGATAGGATCTGGGTAACCACTGGCGACCGCGAAAATGAGTGTATCATTGGTTATACTGAGGATGAGTTTAAGTCATTTAGAGTAGTTTTCAGAGGTGGCCAGGAATATCGTACGTGCCAGTTGTTCTTCTACAAAGACTTTATTGTATTCGGAACCGATACTCAATATGAGCAAAATGTTATCAAACGCTTTGATCGCAAAACATTAACGGTAAACCTACTTCAAGAAGTGCAAGGTTCTATCGTCAAGGGTGGTCAAGTCGGAGATGTTGCATTTATCTCGACGACAGTAGAACCGTCCACGGTGAATACGGATAAATATGCGCATCTTTGGGTGACAAAAGATGGATTGCACTGGGAAGAGAGATACAAAGCAAAGAAAGATAGGTTGCCGCATTTCTTCCAGTTTGGCACATTTGAATTCCCTCAGTATTACGGTATTGATAAATTGGCACGTCTTTTTTTTAGTGGACGTGCACTGCAAGGACTTGATGGTAAGTCAACATTTATTGATTTGTGAGAATACTATTAATTACACAATACTTTTACCCGGAAGTATTCAAAAGTAATGATATCGCTTTTGAATTAGTTAGGCGTGGACATTATGTTGATGCACTAGTGGGCATCCCTAATTATCCCGATGGGAAGTATTTTAAAGGGTATGGAGTCTTTAAGAATAGGCATGAAGTCGTGAACGGTGTAAACGTATATCGTGTATTCCAAACGCCGAGGGGGAAAGGTGGTTGGCGTCTACCTATCAACTATCTTTCATTTGTTTTCTTTGGTTGTCTGAGAGTTTTACTTCAGTTCGCATGGAAGCATAAGTATGACTGTATAATAGGTCACGAACCATCACCGATTTTTCAGGCATATCCCGCATTATTACTTAGAAAACTCCGCAAAATCCCATTCTATTATTGGATTATGGATTTGTGGCCAGATGCAATGATGTCTGGTGGTGGGGTGAAGAACCAACGATTACTCCGTTTCGTCGATTATTTAGTTAAGGGTATATATAAGAGGACTGATAAGATACTCGTTACAAGTGAGCGTTTTCGGAGTCTTATTGAGGCGAAGGGAGATTTTAAAGACAAGATTATTTATTTCCCCAATTGGAGTGAAGATATCCTTCAAATGGATGACTCGTATGAGGTTCCTGCACTTCCAAATGGCTTTATAATAATGATTGCCGGGAATCTTGGGAAGTCTCAAGATTTAGAGGCTGTCACCCAGGTGATGATTGGCCTAAAAGGTGAGCCTGAGATAAAGTGGGTTTTTGTGGGGGGCGGTTCTCGTTTGCCCTGGTTAAAGGGTTTTATAAAAGAGAATGGGTTGTCTGATAGGGCAGTTTGTTTAGGCCGATATCCATTTGATGCAATGCCGGCTTTCTATAAACATGCAAATGCGATGCTAGTAACCCTTCGCTCTGGTTTTACTCATCTTGAGGCTGTTGTTCCTGCTCGTCTTCAATCATATATGTCAGCCGGGCGCCCCGTATTGGCAATGATTGGATGCGGTGGCGCAGACGTTATTAATGAGAGTCAGTGTGGCTATGCTGTTGCGCCAGGAGATTCACAAGCATTAATAGCCGTTATTAAAGATAAAGTACTGGTGAATAAGAAAGCTTTTGAGAGAATGGGGGAAAATGGGCGTAAGTTTTTTTTAAATAATTATAGAATGGATAAGTGCATTGATAACCTTGAACAGATTATAGGTGTATTAAAGAATACTAGCGATGGAGAATAAAAAGCAGAGTTTTGCATACAAGATGTTACGGACATTAGGCTTCCATTATTCGGAAAAAGAATATGGCAATGTGAGTGTTTGGCAAGTAATTACGCGGTTCTGCGGAAACATCCGCCGGAAGAGACTGGAGAGAATGATGGATTGGCCCATTTTTGAACCATTCTGCCCGAGAAAACTAAGGCCCTGGTTGTTAAGGCGGATTGGATGCCATGTGGGAAAGAATGTCTTTATTGGTGATTATGTAAGAATCGATTTGCAACATGCTGGACTTATTTATATTGATGATTGTGCACACATCACCTCGGGATGCCGCCTACTGTGTCACCAAAGAGATCTAACAGATTATCATACGGGTGATAATGCTGCGGATCTTGGATATAAAACGGGGGAGATACACATAGGAAAGGGCGTGATGGTAGGTATGGAAACGATGATTATGCCAGGCGTGACAATCGGTGATGGTGCAATTATTGGCGCTCGTTCCATGGTTTTAAAGGACATTCCTCCATATACGTTAGCGATTGGCACTCCTGCCAAAGTGGTAAAAGAGTTTCTTCCCAGGGATGACGAAGGTTACGTGAAAAGCAGTTAGCAAGCTATTTGTTTTATATAAAAGGGTAAAATGAATATTCTTACATTTGATATAGAAGATTGGTATAATTGCGACTTTCTCTCCGAAGATTTTGAGTGGGACAAGTGGGAGTATAGGGTAGACAAAACCGTGATCCCAATCTTGGATGAGTTAGACCGCCGTTCGTTGCGGGGGACATTCTTTTGCCTTGGGTGGTTGGCGGAAAAGCACCCGAAGATTATCAGGGAGATATCAGGGCGTGGACACCATATTGGGTGCCATTCGTATCAGCATGAGTTGTCCTATAGATTCTCCCCAGGGCAATTCGTGTTGGACACAAAAAAAGCAAAAGCACTTTTGGAGGACGTTACCGGTAAAGAAATCAATGCTTTCCGAGCTCCTGGGTTCTCAATCACGGAACATAATACATGGGCGGTTGATAAGCTTGTGGAAATGGGCTTTAAATACGATTGCTCTGTTTTCCCCACAAGACATGATTATGGCGGGATGCCCCACTATGGTAAAGTCGGGCCTGCTTTGCTAAAGACGAAACAAGGTAGTGTTATTAAAGAATTCCCGATTAATCTTCATACAATCGTCGGAAAACGTTTCGTGTTTTCCGGTGGAGGTTATTTCCGGCTCTTCCCGTATTGGCTGGTAAAGAGGTGGGCTAAGGAAACTGACTATATGATGACATATTTCCACCCAAGAGACTTTGACGTCCAACAGCCCAAGGTACAGGGGTTGCCACTTAAAAGACAGTTCAAAAGTTATGTTGGTATTAAGGGAAACTACAAAAAATGGCGTCAGTTTCTTAATGATTTTGATTTCGTGAATGTAGAAGAAGCGGATAGCCTGATTGATTGGTCAAAAGCGAGAGTTGTTGAATTATGAGAATACTAATTACTGGTGTCCATGGTTTTGTGGGTGCTAATCTTGTGGCAGCACTTTCAACAGAACACTCTATCTATGGCTTGGATATAGTGAGCCCTAGGAAGAAAGGGATTCGTTATACATTTTCGTGGGACGACTTGGATGTGCCTGATTTGATTCCCAATGTCGATGCTATTATCCATCTTGCGGGGAAGGCACACGATACAAAGAACGAAGCTGAGGCTGATGTGTATTTCAAGGTTAATACTGATCTAACCATTAAGATATTTGATTATTTCTGCTCGCATCCTAACATCAAGAAGTTTGTTTTTTTTAGTACAGCGAAGGCTGCCGCCGATAAGGTGAAAGAAATACTGACCGAGGATGTTGTTCCGGCTCCCGTAGGGCCCTATGGAGAGTCAAAGATAGCTGCAGAAAGATACATCTTGGGACACCAGCCTTCCGGCAGACAAGTTTATATCTTCCGCCCTTGCATGATTCATGGTCCTGGAAATAAGGGGAATTTGAACCTTTTGTATAATGTGGTTAACAAAGGCATACCGTGGCCACTGGGCGCGTTTGAAAACCGCAGGACTTTTACGTCTGTCGAGAATATCTGCTTCGCTGTTAATGGGGTGCTGACGAAGGATGTCCCTTCAGGTATCTATAATATGGGCGACGATGAGGCACTCAGTACTAATGAGTTGATTGAGACTATCTGCGCTGCCCTCGGGAAGAAGGCTCACATCTGGCGTCTGCCCAAATGGCTGATTCGCTGCACTGCCAGAGTCGGCGGCTGGCTCCATCTTCCGCTGAATCCCGAAAGACTACGCAAACTCACTGAGAACTACATCTCCTCCAATGCCAAGATCAAAGCTGCCCTGGGTGTCGACCGGCTGCCGGTCCGTGCCAAGGATGGCCTAAAACGGACGATAGAGAGTTTTAAAGGGTAAGGGGTATTGCTTGAAGAGCTCGAGATTGCCATATCGATAATATCCTGTTTGGTTTTTCTGGGGTTTATTCTCTATCTTTGTGAAAGATGTAGTACTGCTTCATAAATCTAATTATTCTTGGGTAAAAAGATAAATATTGCTGAGAAACTACAGAGTCCCATTGGAGTAATCGTGGGGATTCTTGCACTATTGGGCCTTGCTTTTCGTGGCGGCTATTGGAAATGTTCAATTGATCGAAGACTTGATGCTATGGAGGTTGAACAACGTCACAACGAAGAGATAGCCAATTTAAAGTTGGAGCATAATCGGCAATTAATGGAGACAAAGGCAGAACTCAATAGGGAGATACTTCTTTTGCGGACGGAGATTAATTATTTAAAGGGGAAGATTTATGGTAAAGAGAGGTAGTGTCACCTATTTCGTGTTGTTTTTCGCGATAATAGTATTGGGTATAGGGTTGTTCTATAGCCATAATTATATTGAGTCCTTAGAGAATCAAGTTTACCAGAGGGATTCATTAATTCGAGAGATGTCGTTTAGCGACGAATTAGTTAGAGAGTATTTTGATATCAAGTTGGATACGGTAAATCATTCAAGATATTATTCTCTAAAAAATGATAAGAAAACAAGAGTTGTAGAATATCTTGAGCCTGCCATAGTAATTGACGGAAGGAAATTGGATTTTGATCAACTCTCCGGTGAGTACATAGGGTTGGTCAATAAGTATAATAAGCTGGTAAGAGATTATAATTCTCTAGTTAATGACCTTGCCATAAGCAATTCTGCATTGTCATCCTCTAAGCAGGCAGTTAAATTGGTACGAGGACAGGTGGATTCGTTGCAGACACTTCTTAATGAGAAACAGAGCTATCTAAGTATTATTGCGAGTACATATGGTATAAAAGGGAAGACACGAAGAGAGGGGAATATAGTTCATTATTCTATTAAGGGTAGTCCACAACTTGATTCCGCGCTACGTATTTATCCATATTTTAAGGATCTTGCAGTATATGATGGAGCCAGAGATGCTTGGGTGATATCAATCCCCAATAAAAAGAGAATTGACACCGTTGTAGAGATCTCTTACAAAAGAAGTTCTAAATAGTTCTTTATCATTTTGCCCTTTTTCTTAATGCGGTAGCCTGCTCCAGTTTAAAAATGTCGTAGCGTTTTGGTGGTGTTGAGGAAGTACTAAAGTATCAAGATGCAGAATAGATTATATTCGTTAGCGTTGAGTTGTAAGAGCCTATCAAATGAGAAGATAGGTATTGATAGGACTCGGTTCAATTCTGGCCGATTATTATATACTGATTATACTGTAAAAGGAGCGGTTAATGAGTACTTGACAGCCGTGAATGACTTATGCTTGGCACTCAAGGAAAAGTATCCCGATATTAGCGATGAGTTGAAGTCGCACGTGGATAAGTATCGTGAAGATCCGATTGTGCACTTTACGGCTTTACAGGCACTGGTGAATTGTGTGCTGTTATTAGAAAAGCCTCGTGCTAAAAAGATCTTCATCAGTCATTCCTCGAAAGATGTTGATATTATCAAAGAGTTCTCAGACAGAATATTGCAATTGGGCATAGGACTGAACGCTGAAGATATCTTCTGCACATCAATTGAAGATATGGGCATTAGGAATGGTGAAGATATTCGTAAGCATATAAGGGGTAATATACAGTCGGCCGATTTCTCATTCCTGATGATTTCCAAGAATTATAAAGAAAGTGGTATCTGTATGAATGAGATGGGCGCAGTTTGGGCGACGGATAATCTCGTCCGTTACTATTTGCTCCCTGATGCTGATTTTAAGGAAATAGGTTGGCTTTGTGATACAAAGAAAGCTGACCGCATTGAAAGCCCCGTCGCGCTCGATGCTCTGGAGGAAGAACTAACCGACTTTTATGAACTTCCTCGCAAAGGGGCCTCCTGGAGCCGCCAAAGGCAGGAGTTTGTTGAGTATTTGTCCAATATATACGCTCTTGAAAAAATTTGACAAGAACTAGGCCCGTGAATATAAGTAACTCTTAGAAGTGCTATGGGTAAATAGTGAAGGAAAGGAGAAGGGGGAGAAGTGAGTGATAGGGCATGAGTTCACCGCCGACTTTATTGAAGATAGTTATTATACGAGGAGTATTTTATGTTTCAGTAAGACCCAGATTGTATAACGGAAAAGAATATAGCTAATAAATAATAACTCCAGTGATGATATTCAAAAAAGTTGACGAGGAATTATATGATCATATCGTCTGGATACTCTCAAAAGGGTGCGAGGGGTATCAACATAAGTATAATAATGATTTTCGTAAGGTGCTGGACGCATGCCTCGATGAGTATTTGAGACTTGTGAGAGAAGCAACCCTTGATATGCTGTTCTATGCCAAAGTCGTCTATAACTGCGGTTATATGAATCGTATCGTCAAGTCATATATGCAGGGCCGTCACTCTACAGCCTTCATGCAGCTAAAGAATGTATTGAAGATCAATTCTGAACTCTATATTACGGAGGTGCCGGCAGGAGAGTTTTTCTATAGAATGCGCAATTTCGGAAAAAGAAAAGGATTGAGTAGAAAAGATATTTTTCATATCCCCTTAAATATGATAAGGGATATTAAAACACAAAGATACAGCGCTCCAGGATATCCCTGTCTTTACCTTGGGAAAAGCATATATGGATGTTGGGAGGAATTGTATAGGCCTAGTACAGAAACAACATTTGTTTCATGCTTTAAGACTCAAGATGCGCTAAGTGTGTTGGATTTAAGAGTGCCGACCCTGACTGAATTCTTTGAGAATACAGAACGCTATATGCAACTATTCCCGCTTATCATAGCTTGTGGCATACCAGTTCGTAACAGAGATGATATTTATAAGCCGGAATACATTATTCCACAATTAATCCTTGAGTCAATAATTGACAGCAATGCTTTTAAGGAAAGTCGCCTGGCTGGTGTGTATTATACTTCCACAAATAGGAATGAGGACTTTTATCTACTTGATCACGAGTGGGATAACCTTGCTATTCCTGTGCAAAAGGGATTGAATGATGAAGTATTTTGCCCTATACTAAAGAAGTTGTTCTATTGTACAAGACCCACTTGCTATGAGTATGAACTAATTCAAGGCAATATAAATACAGCTAATGTGATGTATGATGAACAAAGTAGTACAAGAACAGATGATTATAAAACGGACTATTATATGTCTGTGTTCGCTAGGATGGAGACGATTTTAGGAAAGCGGTCTTTTTATGAGGTAGATACAATGGAAGTAGATTAAGTGTTTAATTAGATATGCAACAGTTCCGTTTTCAAGCTTCTAAGAAGTAATACATCGAAGTCCTGATGCAAGAGAAGCTTCAGCTGTATCTCGATTACGTTCAGCACTATTCCTTCTTCGGTGACATCGGCTTAATCTTTAAGACCTTCTGGGTGATAGTGAAGGAAAGGTAATAGATTCCATATGTGTATTTGTTGTTGATATGATTGACGCTGTGGGGACGTAACACTCCTCAAGTAATAGTATCTTTGTCAGGTCAATGTCTGTCCTCATTCTTTTGAGGCGACATTGGCCTGAGTTTTTAGACTTTATGAGTGATACGGAGGAAGGGTAATAATTTAAGAGAATTATGATGAGAGACTTAATTATTATCTACATCAAGAGAACAACTTAGATAAATGAAGATATGATAGTGTTGGATAATAATATAGAGTATTTGCTGGCATTCATCTCGGCCATTTTGGGCCTATCCGTACCAATTATGCTTCAAGTGATAGAACGTGTTGATCAACATTATGGGTCAACACGTTTAGCCGAGTGTTTAAAATCTGAGAAAGCGATAAAGAGATGCTTTAAATTACTCATTGCATCACTCGTGTCATGTACATATGCTGTGTTTTGCAAGTTCCCCCCACTATGGGACTGCTGGTTGATAAATAATTCAGCAGATTTAATTGCACTAAGTTCCTGCATGTCGCTCATCGGTTGCTTTTTATGTGCCTGTAGAATAATCCTCATATACTACAATCCTGAAAAACTTCAAAATAGGATTTTGAAGAACTTTGAAGAGGCGGATTTGGGTATTGACAAAGAACGTATTTTTCTTGACTGGGTTGATTTGACTAAAGCTATTCTTGAAGTATCAGATAGAGAACCGGCTTTCAAAGTATACGATGTTATCAGGAAGGAGATAGAAGTGGCCTTTGATAAGTCTGGGGAAGTAGGCGTCTCTTTCCCAACTTATTTGGTCAGGGGAATAACAAGTATAAACGAGAATCTGTGCTTAATGCAACGACGTCCATACTCTATTAACAATGGTAACACAATTCTCAAAAGCCTGATTATTCAACCCGAAAAATTATCAGATGAAGCGTATATATTACTGTGGAAAAATTTACAGTTGCAATTATTCTATAACCAAGAGGAGTGGATTTATGAATATTGGAGCGCTGCTGTCCAAGTTTTCGATCTGGAATTAGCGGAATTATATCCATCCTCACCTATTGGGGAGTGTGGCTATGCACAATATGATAGGGATACTGATGAGAGAAGAAATGGTCAAAGATATCGATTTAAGGAATTCCACATTGCCTTGTGTGCGACTATTTTAAATGATAATCGTTATGATCTGTTTAAAAAACTCACCAGTTTTTATCGCGCGATGACCCCCGAATGTGAATATCCCCTTGTCCCAAGTTCTCCAGGAGAAGTTCTCGATGCGTTTAGAATGGTTAAAGAGTCCTCGCGACTTGAGTTCTGCGCAGAAAGATTCTATCCATTTAGAGGAATGAAGGGAATAGTAGATGATATCATTCTGGCAAGTGTTAAGCGTTATTTGACATTTCTATATATTCGTGCCTTTTCAAATATAGGAAGAATAGAGAATATGCATGTGAATTATCCCTTGACACTTAGGGGCTTGAAGCGTTTGGATGAGGATGTGGACTATCTGATTAGAATGAAACAGTCTATACTTGGTAATCGGGACTTAATGAGTATCTTATCCTTTGATAGCGTCAGTGAGGCAAAGAAAAGGATGGAACTGTTTCTATTTGATGTAAAAAGCAAGATTAAGGAGAGAGAAGAAGAGATAAAGAAGGTAGGGCCCTATGATCCTGATATTATTCGTGATGATTTGAATCGTGTTAAGGAAATAGTCGACAAGTGCTTAGCAGACTATAATCCTTTTGTGGCGGAGTTGAATGATGACGATAGTACATATTATTATTTGAGAGGAATAAGTAGTTGTGTATACCCCAATGAGGCTTTTCTTCATGATGGTGGAATAAGCTATGTGAATGTTGCTGAAAGTGTCGCAAATATCTCAATCGCAAGCATTCAGCAAGGCTTCGCTTCTGTTTTTTTTCAAAATGTGAAGCAACGGCTTAATATTAGCTCAGAAAGAGTGTTTGAGGCAATAGATAAGTTGGTTATCGACGATAGCTTTATCATACTTGCTTTTAGCGTGTATTTGGAGTACTACTATCACAAATCTGTTGATGGCCTCAAAAAAGAAGGTGATTCCTATTATTATAGAGGTATTCCTATTATATGTTTGGACGGTGGCCCGGGAGATTTTTACTCACAGATGCTTTTCATTTTAAAGAAAGGTGATTTGCCAACTCTCGCATTCCTTCCCCCTGTTGAAGAGCATATAGGAAAGTATAAGTTGGAATTGTTAGACGATAGGTACAAGCTCTATGGCAGTATTGTCAAGTTATATGAGAGTGAAGAATTGATGAAAGAAGTAGAGAACAAGGGATTTGCAGATACGAAAGGGGCTTCGCTATTTAACGTTTTTATTAATGCAAGAATGATGTGGAAACCATCGATCCGTGTTTTAGGTATAAAGATTATGTATGCGTTGAAAGATAATGGAACAACGGGATTGTTAAAAGACATAGTACCGTTTGATGACCAATTCTAAGTAGGAAAGATTATTCTAAAGTGTAATAATGAATTATTAAATGATTTTCATTTCAATATGATTGTATCTGACTATATCTCTACAGTAAGCGTGTTGATTGCTCTCTCAGCTTTTATTAAATCGTTATTCTCTGGCAGAAAAGTGAAAAAACTTGATCTTGAACTGAAAAAACGAGAACTTCGAGACAGGGAGGTTGAAGAGGCAGAGAAGAAAAAAGCCGATATAAATGTCTGTGTATTAGAGAAGAGTGGCGCGGATTCAAGCATTATGCGTTTAACCAACACTGGGGCTACTGAAGCTCGGCGAGTTATGGTTGAAATACTGCAAAATGGAGAAAAAGAAATAACCTTTAACGTATTTAAAGAATACTTGCCTTATCCGAAAGTCCAACCTTTACAGTCATTTGATATCCCTTACTCCGTTTATGGCTATAAACCTCATTATTTAATTCGCATCAGTTGGGATGACGATTACGCAAACGGAAGAGAGAAACATATGGTGGTGGACTTGTGACTTGATACTGTTGGAGCAAAAGACGATTAATACTCTTTTAGCCAACGCTATCCGGCGGGGGCTTTTTGTATGTATGTGGAGTAGTGGTGCTTAATACCTTATCCTGAAATAATCCAGCAGCGCTTTGAACTGGTCTTGGGCGGAGAGACAGGTGTCGGTGAGGTAGCCGTTCTCCCGGCCCCATTCGTTCAGACCGCGAATATAGAAGGGCTTGAGTTCGTCGGTGATGATGAACGGGACGATGCGGCAAGCCAGGCATTCTTTGAACATAACCAGTCGGCCCACGCGGCCGTTGCCGTCCTGGAAGGGATGGATGCGTTCGAACTGACAGTGGAGGTCTAGAATGTCTTCCATTGTTTTCACCTTATTGCTATTGTAGGCCTTGAGCAGGGCTGCCATTCGGGCGTGTACCTGTTCCGGCGGGCAGGTCTCCAAGCCGCCGACTTCGTTGGGCAGAAGCTTGTAGTCGCCAACGTTGAACCAGTCTTTTCGGCTGTCGGAGGTGCCGATTTTGAGCATCCGGTGGAGATCCTTTATGAGTGACTCGGTGAGTTTGTCTTCTGCGTGGTCGATAATGTAGTCGATGCAGCGGAAGTGGTTGGTGGTCTCCACGATGTCGTCGATGTTGAGGACTTGTTCCTTGCCGGCGTCGATTCCGACCGTGTTTGTTTCGAAGATATAACGCGTCTGGTCGTGGGTGAGCCTGCTGCCTTCGATGTGATTGGAGTTGAAGGTCAGGTCAATCTGCGTGCGATGGTAGATGCCGCCGCCCGTCTTGCCTTCTTTTTCTTCGCGAAGTCTTGTCAGAAGGGGGGAGCATTTCTTTTTGTGGGTGCCGTGCGAGGGCAGGGGAGAATCGGCAGGGATGTTCCAGGTCTTGCCGGTAAGGAATGCGCCGTCAATCTTTCCTGTGGCGCACCAGTTCCGGACAGTCCTTTCAGGCAGTTCGTGCTTTTCAGCAAATCGTGATACTGATAGATACTCCATAATCGCGTTAGTTTTATCGGCAAGAAGCCTCGCCTTCCCTTGCAAATATAGCATTTTTTGCCGATATCGGCAAGAATAACATTTCTTTGGTATAATGGATAAAAAATGCGAATTTTGTGAAGTATGAAAGTCTTGAAATTCGGAGGACCGGCGATAAGCGGCGCGCAGAGCATGAAGGCGGTGGCGGGGATTGCCGCAGGGGCCGGGAAGAACATCGTGGTGCTGGCCGCTATCGAGGGCACGACGGATGCGCTGGCGGAAGTGGCCGCTCAACTGTACGCCCGGAACGTCGAGGCGGCGCGAAAGGGCCTGGCGGCACTCGAGAAGCAGTATCTTGCGCTGGTGGATGAACTCTATGCCGGCGCCGGGAGCAAGGCCAGGGCGTCCGGCTTCGTGCGGGACGTTTTCGCGTCCCTGGCGGATTATACCAAGGACCTTTTCGGGAGCGTCGAGGAGCGCGTGATGCTGGCCCAGGGCGAGCTGCTCTCCACCTTCCTCTTCGCAACGCTTCTGGAGGAAAGGGGAGTGAAGGCGGCAATAGTGCCGGCGCTGTCGTACCTGAAGCTCGATGCGCACGCGAATCCTGATGCCGAGGGCATCAAAGGGGCCCTGAGCAAGCTTCTGGCGCAGGAGCCGGAGGCGGAACTCTATCTGACGCAGGGCTATATCTGCGTGAATGCGCGTGGAGAGGTGGACAATCTCGGACGCGGAGGCTCGGACATCACCGCCAGCCTGGTGGGTGCCGCCATCGGAGCGGAGGAAATCCAGATCTGGACGGCGGAAACGAGGCAGGATCGTCCCGCACACCTTCATTTCGAAGAAGCGGCGGAGCTTGCATATTTCGGCGCGCAGCTGATCCACCCGACTTGCATCTTGCCTGCGCGGGACGCAAATATCCCCGTGAGGGTGCTGAATTCCCTGGCGCCCGAGGCCCCGGGCACGCTTATCGACAACAAACTGGACGCCGGCGTCATAAAGGCGGTGGCTGCGAAGGACGGCATCGTGGCCATTAAGATAAAATCTTCCCGTATGCTGCTCGCCTGCGGGTTCCTTCGCAAAGTCTTTGAAATATTCGAGAGTTACCGTACGCCCATCGATATGATCTGCACCTCCGAGGTGGGCGTGTCTCTCACGATCGACGACAAGAGCTTCCTCGACGAGATAGTGCGCGATCTCGAGAAGTACGGCACGGTTACCGTGGACCGCGGAATGTGCATCATCTGTGTCGCGGGCGATATGGACTGGCGCAACTGCGGACTTGAATCGCGCGTGATGGGCGCCCTGAAGGACATCCCGGTGCGTATGGTGTCGTACGGCGGCAGCAATTACAATATCTCCATTCTCGTGCGCGGTGAGGACAAGGCTTCGGCCCTTGAATCACTCGACAAACAGCTTTTCGGCAGATGATGGGGGGCGGTTTTCCTTTGGAGCGCTTCGCTTCGATGCGGACGCCTTTCTACTATTACGACGCGGCGCTTTTGCGGCGGACTCTGGAGGCGGTGCTCTCGCAGGTTGCCGACAGGCCAGAGTGGAGGGTGCATTATGCCGTCAAGGCCAATTTCAACCCTTCTCTCTTGAAGATAATCGCCGGCGCGGGTCTGGGTGCCGATTGCGTCAGCGGGGGAGAGATCCGGGCGGCGCTGGAGGCCGGGTTCAAGCCGGAGGGCATCTTCTTTGCCGGCGTGGGGAAGCGTGAGGATGAGATGGTGCTGGCGCTGGAGGCCGGAATCGGGCGTTTTAATGTGGAATCCACCGCAGAGCTGCTTGTGCTCGACGAGGTCGCGGGCAGGCTCGGACGCCGTGCCTCGGTTAGCTTCAGGGTGAATCCCGATATCGGGGCGCATACCCACGCGAATATCACAACGGGCCTGGCGGAGAACAAGTTCGGCATCTACCATTCGCAGATAGAGGAGGCGATACGCCTTGCGCAGAGACTGCCCAATGTCGATTTCAGGGGGCTGCATTTCCATATCGGGTCGCAGATCCTGGATATGAGCGATTTCGTGGCGCTGTGCAACAGGATAAACGAATGCCTGCGACGTCTGGCCCTGGCGGGCATTGCCGTGGACGACGTGAATGTCGGCGGCGGCCTTGGAATAGATTACGAACACCCGAACGAGAGCCCCGTAGCCGATTTTGCGGCTTATTTCGACGTGTTCAAGAGGATGCTCCCCGTGAAGAGGGTGCATTTCGAGCTCGGACGCAGCATAGTGGCGCCTTGCGGCACGCTGATTTCCCGCGTGTTATATGTCAAGGACGGCCTGTACAAGCGTTTCGCCATTCTCGACGGCAGTATGACGGAGCTCATCCGCCCGGCGCTGTACGGGGCGTATCATCGCATAGAGAATATCAGTTCGGACGGTCCCGGGCAGGAGTATGACGTTGTGGGGCCCGTGTGCGAGAGTTCGGACGTGTTCGGAAAGGGCGTTTCGCTTGCCGAGTGCCGGCGCGGGGATTTCATTGCCATCCGCAGCGCGGGGGCTTATGGCGAGTCGATGGCCTCGGGGTACAACTGCCGGCCTCTGCCGGAATCTTTGGTTTTGTGATATGAAGATAACTCAGCAAATACTTGACGATCTGACCGCGCAGGCGAAGGCCTCCCCGCGGCTGAGAATGAATCTGGACCTTAGGAATTCGCCCGAGGATAACTCGCAACGTATGCTCAATGCGCTGGAGCCCGGCACTCCGCTGCCGATTCACCGGCATATGCGCTCGAGCGAGACGGTGGTGTGCCTGCGGGGAAGGCTGCGGGAAATCTTCTACGATGGCTCCGGTAAGGTGACCGAGGTTATCGAACTCGCGCCCAACAGCCCTTGTGTGGCCCTGAACATCCCCCTGGGCCAATGGCACGGCATCGAGGTCCTCGAGTCCGGCACCGTCATCCTCGAAACCAAGGACGGCCCGTACGAACCCCAGGCTTCCGAGGATATTCTGACGCTGTAATTTCCATCTTTATCAATATGTGAGATTCGCTTTGAAAAGGGCGGATCTCTTGTTATTATTGGAAATTCTTAATAATTTAAAACGAATTCGTTTCATTTTTGTTGTTATTACGAAAAAACTTCTTTATCTTCGCAGTTGAAGTTTGAATTATGGCAGGGCAGAATGCTACACTGGAGGAGATTGACGCTTTCTTGAAGGAGTTTCAAGTAAAAGCAAGAGTGTTCGGCATTGACTACAGCGTTGACAAAGAAGAAAACCTTCAGACATTGTTGGATTTGGAGATCCCTGCAAGCAGGCGCGACGAGTATATCTTGTCGTTGAAGCCGGAGGATTATTATCAGGGGCCGGATGTGAATGACTACGACAGGGAAGAAGGCGAGGTTTGGATGTTCGGTATCTGGGTAAAGAAGAGGGGAAGAGGCAGAAAGATACCCATCTATATTAAAGTTTATATAACCAAAGCGAATGGGGCGCCCAACTATTGCATTTCGTTCCATATAGCGAAGTTTACAATGACATTTCCTTATAAAGAAGAGATATGAAAAGTCCTTTTACAGGCGGAAGCGTCACGAAACTGTTCAAGTATGAGACTTATACTTTCCGCAATGAGAAGTATGAGGTAAAAAGGTATTACTACAAGTGTGACGATACCGGCAGGGAATTCTCTGACGCCGAGGTCGACAATGAGGCCATAGAGAGCCTTCACGAACAGTATCGTCTTCGTTATGGCATTCCTTCACCGGCAGACTTGAAAGAGTTGAGAACGAGGTATGGTTTTTCCGCGCATACTATGTCGAAAATTGCCGGAATAGGCATCAATCAGTATGGTTTGTACGAAAACGGGGAAGTGCCGACACTGGTTGTAGGCATGAGACTCGGCTATTTGTTTTTCAAGGCGTATATGCTTAAGAGCATCGAAACTGCCAAGCATCGTCTGGGAAAAGATTACCTCCGCGTGAAGGAGGCGGTAGAAGCCTATGAGGAACCGGTGTCATATCCGTTCGAGAAGGTGTATTATAATGATTATGTCGAGGTTGTTTCATTCAAACTGCCATTTGCGTCCTTTGCAATGAAAAACCCCAGGTGGGCAACAAGTGTCATATAAAAAGAAGTGAGTATGATGGATTCCAATAACGTAAGGTATAAACTTGTCTCTATCAGCGACGAGAAAACAGCAAACAATCTGGAGGGGATAGTGTCGGGGCAATTATCCGAAGAAACCCTGAAGTTCCAGTACAGGATTGAAACTGTCGTTAAAACCGAAGACAACTTGATAGTAGTCGTTCCCAGCGTAAGATATCTGTTGAACGATTCTGTAATATTCAAGTCCAGCGTGCGCCTGAGTTACTCTGTCGCTCCCATTGACACTGTTATTGACGTCGATAGGGTGAACAAAAGACTTAATCTGAAAGTGGACATCATTCCGACGCTGCTAGTGTGCTCGTACAACACTCTCCGAGGCATTGTGTATTCCCATACGCTGTCGACGCCACTCGAGAAGTTCCCCATTCCGCTTGTTGGCGTCGTGGAACTCCTCGAGAAAAACGGTATCTCCGTAGAGGATTAGAGCCCCAGGTTCGCAGCCTGGTAGTAGGCTTGGGCGTCGAGGAGGGACGCGGAGGCCTGCGAGGCTGTGGGGGAGCTGACGGGGTCGGAGAGGTCGGCGCCATCCAGGAGGTCTTCGGTGAAGTGCCAGTCGGAAGTGCGGGAGACCGCGAACTGGCGCACCTGGCGGACGGGGGATAGCACCGTGAGGATGCCGTCGGCGTAGTAACCGAGATCCTGGTAAGTGGCCATAAAGGCGCGCTCCTTGAATTCCAGCGCCAGAATATCCTGACCATAGAACTGCGAATCGTAGCTGAAGTTCAGCAGCGAGAAGAGCGTGGGCACCAGGTCTATCTGCGAGCAGGTCTTGCTCACTGCCTGCGGAGCTATGAAGCCCGGGGCATATACTATGGCGGGAATATGGTAGCAGTCCAGCGGAAGGCTGGTCTTGCCGGCGCTGGATGCGCAATGGTCCGCCACGATTACGAATACCGTTTCGCCGAACCAGGGCTTCTGCGCCGCCTTGGCAAAGAAATCCCCAATCGCATAATCTGTATATTTCACCGCGGCGCACCTGCTCATAGGGTTGCCGTCGTAGGTGATGCGGCCCTCGGGATAGGTGTAGGGCCTGTGGTTGCTTATGGTCATTATCTGCGTAAAGAAGGGCTTGCAGGACGCATAATCCTCGTCGCAGAGGCGCAGGGCCACGTTGTAGCTATCTTCGTCGCAGGTGCCCCAGATGTTGGCGAAAGTGATTTCGCCGGGCAGGTAGTCTCCGCGGTCCACAACCTCGTAGCCGTTGCCCGAATAGAAGGCGCCCATATTGTCGAAATAGCTGTCGCCGCCATAGAGGAAGCGGGTGGTGTAGCCCTTCGAACGCAACACCTCGCCGGTGTTGAAGCGCCCTCCGCAGTCGGGCCGCTTGACGATGCTCTCGCCGGAGCTGGGAGGTATGCAGAGCGTGAGCGCCTCGAGGCCTCGCACGGTGCGGTTGCCGGTGGCGAAGAGATTGTCGAAAACCAGTCCGGCATTAGCCAGCGAGTCGATGTTGGGCGTGATGCCGCGGGTGTTGCCGTAGCGAGCGAGGAAGTCGCCGCTGAGGCTCTCCACGGTAATGAGAATGATGTTCTTATGCAGTTCGGGGCCGTTTTTCACGATGTGCTGAACGCCAGTCGAATCCATCTTGCAGAGGACCTGCTTCGCAGCGACAGCGGCGGAATCCGGCAGGGCGGCATAGAACTGCCTGTAATCCAGCTCGTTGCTGTTGTATGCCTCGAGGAAGTTCCAGCATCCGTTCTCCTGGAGCTCGGTGGCGAAGACGTTGCTGGAGGTCCAGTTGCGGTAGCCGTGGTGCAGCCAGAAGCCGCCGCCTATGGCCAAAACCAAAGTGGCAATCAGGTTCAGCGTCCAGGCGCCATTGGATTCGATTCCGGCCTCGCGCAGGGACACCTTGCGGCTCATCAGCCAGTAGAGGGCAAAGCCTGCCAGTAGCGCTCCTGCTATGATCAGGGGCATGTTGTACGACTCCATAATGTTGCCAACCACCTCGTTGGTGTACACCAGGTAGTCGACTGCAATGAAGTTGTATCGCACCCCGAACTCGTCCCAGAAAGTATACTCGCTGGCGATGTTGGAAGTAATCAAAAACGCATATACGAAAACGGTGACGTGCAGCGCCCAGTAGCGCCAGCCGTTGCGCAGCTTCGGCAGGAACCATTTGAGGCTGAAGCATACCAGGAGCACGCTCAGCAGCGAATTCACCATTACTGGAACCGGTCCGCCGTATTCGTCGGAAATGTCGTTGAAGCAAAGGAAATAAAGCGTAAGCGCGAGGAGTACGAACCATACCGCCCAGCCGCCTCGTTTGGTGTACTTCCATTTGTTCGCCGTGGTGTAGATGAGGAACGCCGGCACCAGCGCGATGAAGGCGAAGGCCAGGTCGTTAAGGGCGCCGAGACCAAAGATCTTGATCCACTGCCAGAGGGTGAAGTCCACCACCGTCAAGGGGTTGAACAGCAATACGATACGTGTCACGAAGCCGGCTCCGAGCGCGGTCAGCGCGAGCACGGGGGCGAACCACGAATACCAGTCCTTGATGCGAATTCTCATATCTTGTCTTTTTTATTATCGGGGATGGCCACCCGTAGGGCGGCGGGATGGGTCTCGACCGTAATCTCGCGTCCGAGCCTGCAGGGGTCGCCGTCGAAGTGCGACGCCGCGTCGTTCTCTCGCGAGATATGCACCGAGGCCCCTCTGAGCGAGACGACCTTGCGTGCCTTGTGCGCGCGCCCGGTCATAAGTTTAATCGCGAGCGCGGGAATGTCCCAACTGCGGAAGGGCTTCACCACCGTCACGTCCATCTTTCCGTCCGCCACGGAGGCGAGGGGAGTGATGCGGGCCTGGTTGCCCCACTGGTTCACGTTGCCCACGGTCACGATCGCCGCATCGGTCTCCAGCGCCTGTCCGTCCACTTCGATGCGGTAGTGCGAAGGCTTGAAGCCCAGCCAGAGGCGCAGTGCGGTGGTTATATAGGTCCAAAGTCCTCTCTTCCCGGAAGATGCGAACGCCTCCGCCACGTCGGCGTCGAAACCAACACCGGTGGTGCAGAAGAAGGGTTTCCCGTTGACCGTGCCGTAGTCCATAATGGCGGTCGCGCCGCCGTTCAGCACTGCAACAGCTTTACGGGGGTTCCTGCTTATGCCGAGATGCAGCGCCAGACCGTCTCCGCTGCCGCAGGGGATGATGCCGAAGGTCTTGGACCGGCCGCTCTGGATGATGCCCTGCGCGACCTCGCTCACGGTGCCGTCGCCGCCAACCGCCACCACCAGGTCGGCTGAGCAGTCGCGGGCGATTTCAGTGCCGTGCCCGGGCCTTTCGGTATACACTGTTTCATACTCGAAAACCGAGGTGTCCAGATGTCTTTCGACCGTAGCCAGAATCTTGGTTTTGGCCTTGCCTCCGGAGATGGGATTGACTATGAATATCGCCTTCTTCATTTGGCTTTTCTTGCTTCGTACAACTCCCAGGAATTCACGAGGTTATGCCACACTGCATAAAGTCCTCCTGCAACCGAGCAGACGGGAGTCAGATAACTGAATCCGAGCCATATGACAAAGCCGTTGTTCTTCTGTCCGAGCGCCTGTCCGGCGGAGAGGCTTTCGGCCCTTCCGTAGCCCTTCGCGAGGCGCCTTCCGAGCCAGAACTGGAACACGCAGGCAACCAGCGAAAGAAGTCCGATGCTGACCACGACCCACCATACTATTCCGCTGCCGACGAGGCTCTTGGTGGCAAGCGACATTGCAAGCGTGAGCCCCACTCCCCAGAGGTAGAACGCAAGTCCCACGCAGCGCTCGAGCCTCCGTTGCAGGCCGGGCAGCGCGTAGCGGATGAACCAGGCTAGCATACAGGGGAGCACGAGGATGGCGGCCACTTTGCGTATGATGGCGAAGAACGCCGCGAAAAAGCGCACGTCGGTTTCGGGGTGCACGAGGGGAATCACCGCGGGTATCAGCAGCGAAACCAGCAGGTCTATAAGGACCGTGTAAGTTATTATGCTCGAGATATTTCCGCCGATCTTGGAGGCGACCACGCCGGCCGCTGTCGCGGTAGGAGCGATGAAGCAGAGCATGGCGCTTTCGCTGAGAATGCGGGCGTTTCCTTCGGGCAGCGAGATGCACAGGGCGGCAAAGCCGAAGAACAGCAGCGTCTGCGCCCCGAGGCAGATGAAATGCCATTTGTGAAGCCGGAGGTCCTTGGGCGCGACCACCGTCAGCTGCAGGAAAAGCATCACGCTGATAAGCGCTGGCTGGACCCTTCTGGCAACTGCGATGTACGGACCCTCATCAAGCGCGGGAATGTAGTGCAGAAGCAGATAGAGGCCTACTCCCAGCGCCATTACGATGGGCAGCATCCAGTTCTTGAGAAATCTGATTTGTTTTTCCAGCACGGTACCGCAAAGTTACTCAAAAGTCGCAAAGTTTGCTATATTTGTAACCAACTATGGACAATTACGGATTCATACGGGTCGCGGCGTTCTCGCCAAGGGTTTTTCTCGCCCGGCCCGACCAAAATTCGCAGGAGATAATCCGTCTTGCCGGCGAAGCCGCCGGAAGGGGAGTCTCCATCGCGGTATTCCCCGAACTCTGCGTCTGCGGCTACACCTGCGCCGACCTTTTCGGCCAGCAGAAGCTGCTCGACGCCTGCGAAAAGGCTGTGCTGGACATCGCCCTGGCCACTGCCGCGAGCGGTATGCTGGTGGCGGTAGGAGCGCCTCTGCGCATAGCCGGGCGTCTCTACAACTGCTCGTTCCTTCTCAAGGAAGGCAAGGTGCTGGGCATCGTCCCGAAGACCTATCTGCCCAATGCAGCGGAGTTCTACGAGATGCGCTGGTTCGCTTCGGCGACCGACCTGAAGCAGGACGCCGTGGAGTTCGGCGGAAAGAGCGTGCCTGTCGGCGTGAAGATGCTCTTCCGCATCGGTCCCGCGGTTGTGGGGGTGGAGATCTGCCAGGACCTCTGGGTTCCCGTGCCTCCCTGCTCCTATGCGGCGCTGGCGGGCGCCAACCTCATCCTGAACCTTTCCGCCTCGAACGAGGCGCTCCTCAAGCACGATTATCGCAAGTTGCTGGTTTCCAGCACTTCGGCCCGCCTGAACGCGGCTTATATCTATTGCTCCTGCGGTTATGGCGAGTCCACCACGGACCTTGTGTGGGCAGGGAGTTCGCTCATCTATGAGAACGGCGCGCTGCTGGCCGAGAACGAGCGCTTCTCCCGCGTATCCACCGCGATTTATGCCGATGTCGACGTGCAGCGGCTGGACGGCGTGCGGGCGAAGAACGTCAACTTCCGCGACGATTACGACGGGGGAGAGAGCGGCGGATTCAAGATCATAGATGCCGGCAAGCCGGTGGATACCAATTTCGAAGGGGACCTTCTCCGCAAGGTGGAAGCGCACCCTTTCGTGCCGGGCGGTGACCCCGAGGCACTCGCCGCCCGTTGTCGGGAGATACTCTCGATTCAAGTCCTCGCACTGTGCAGCAGGCTCGAGTTCATAGGCTGCAAGACGGCCGTGCTGGGCATTTCCGGCGGGCTGGATTCCACTCTCGCCCTGCTTGTGACGGTGCTCGCATTCGACAAACTCGGCTGGGACCGCTCGCGAATCGTGGGCGTGACTATGCCGGGATTCGGCACCACCGCCCGCACCAAGGGCAATGCCGAGATACTTATGGAGAAGCTGGGAATCTCCAGCCGATGCATATCCATTGTGCCGGCCGCCACGCAGCATCTGGAAGATATAGGGCACGATATGTCGGTGCACGACTCCACGTATGAGAATGCCCAGGCCCGCGAGCGTACGCAAATCCTTATGGACCTTGCGGGGGAGCTCGGCGGAATAGTGGTCGGCACCGGCGATTTGAGCGAGCTGGCCCTCGGCTGGTGCACCTACAACGGCGACCATATGTCGATGTACGGGGTGAATGCGGCCGTTCCCAAGACGCTTGTGCGCACCCTCGTGAAGTTCGCGGCCGACAGCCATTTCGACGACTGCTCCAAGGTGCTTTACGATATCATAGACACCCCGATTTCGCCGGAGCTTCTTCCGGGCACCCGGGACGGGAAGATCCTTCAGGTCACGGAAGATGTGGTCGGGCCCTACGAACTGCACGACTTTTTCCTGTATAACGTAATGCGCTGGGGCTTCGCCCCGGAGAAGGTTTTGCTGCTCGCCTGCAAGGCCTTCGAAGGCGTTTACAATGAAGAAGTTATACGCAAGTGGCTGAAGGTTTTCTTCAAGCGCTTTTTCTCCCAGCAGTTCAAGCGTTCGTGTATGCCGGACGGACCTAAAGTGGGCAGCGTGAGCCTCTCGCCGAGAGGGGATTGGCGCATGCCTTCGGACGCGTATTCATCGTTGTGGACAGAGGAGTTATGAGCAACCATATTGTCATAATGGCAGGCGGCCAGGGGACGAGGCTTTACCCGCTGAGCACCCCCGAGCATCCGAAGCAGTTCATCGACCTGTTGGACTGCGGCAAAACAATGATCCAGCTTACCTGGGAGCGCTTTCACGCGGTCGATCCCGAAGCGGCCTTCTGGGTTGTGACTTCGTCGAATTACGAGCATTTCATCCTTGAGCAGCTGCCGCAGATTCCCCGCGCCCACATCCTCCTTGAACCTGAACCTCGCAATACCGCCCCGTGCATAGCCTGGGCCACGAAAAAGATTCTTGCCGAGGACTCCGGCGCAAATGTCGTGGTCACGCCCTCCGACGCCTGGGTGGCGGACATTCCCGCCCATGCGATCACCCTTCGCAAGGCGCTGGAGTTCGCCGGGAAGGACGATGCCGTTGTGTGCATCGGCATCAAGCCGACCGAGCCTCATACGGGGTACGGCTACATAAACGTCATTGCCGGCGGCGACCGGCAATCTCCTGTCAAGGTCGCTTCCTTTACCGAGAAACCGGACCTCGAGACCGCGAAGCGGTATCTGGCAGAAGGCGGATACCTGTGGAACGCCGGAATATTCGTGTTCAGGGCGGCGGTGATGGACGGCGAGTTGAAGCGCTTCGCCCCGCAGATCAGCGGCAGGATGGACGAACTCTCTAAATCCTTCGGAACTGCGTCAGAAGCGTCAGAAACCGCAAAAATCTTCCCCGAATGCGAAAAAATCTCCATAGACTATGCCGTTATGGAGAAATCATCTTTAATCTATTGTATTCCTGCTACTTGGGCCTGGTCCGACCTGGGCTCTTTCGCCGCTATCGAGGCGGTAACCGGAAAAAAGCTTCCGCGTTGATGCTCTTTTTTACTATGTAAAAGAGAGATTAATCAAATTATTCGCTATATTTGAACCATGAGAACACTAAAACTGATGGTTTTTGCAGCTATGGCCATATCTGCCATCGCCTGCGGTTCAAAAGAAGAGTTAGATAACACGGCGCCCAAGAAATCGGGAGAAAAGACAGTTTACCCCGGTAACAATCCCAATAGAAAATTATTCGATTCCGACCTGTTCGAGAAGTATACCGACGAGTCGGGTGTGGTGTCCTATCAGCTCAAGAGCGGCCTTGGCGGCTGGGAATGCAGCCAGTCCAACTATTTCAATACCAGGAGCATGACCAACGACGAGAAGTTCCTCTTCTACTTCGGCTCCAACAAGGATTTCCCCACCCGCCAGTCGAGGTGCGGAATGATAGTGGACCTCCGCGACGGCACCGTCTACAAGATCAAGGGCTGTTCGTTCAGCTGCTGCCCCTATCTCGACATAGAGAACGACGTGCTCTACTATGCTACTGTCAACGAGTCCAAGACGGGCGCCACTTTCTACAAAAGGAATCTGCTGGAAGACCCTTCGGTGGCCATCAAGCTCGTCAACCTGCCCTCCAGGATACTTCCGGCCAAGTCCCGCCCCATCAAGAAGCTCTGCACCCATCTCACACTCACCCAGGACAAGAGCAAGGTGTTCCTCGACATGCGCCTCTACGATACCTTCCTCTGGGGCCTCCTGGACCTCAAGACGGGAGCTTGGGAGAGATGGACTCCGGATAATATGGTAGATGAGGCCAACAAGATCTACAGCGACGTCAACCTCACCCACGGACAGTTGAATCCCAAGAACGATGCGATGGCGCTTATGGCGACGGACCATTACACCCTTACGGAAAAGGTGAACGGAGAGAGCGTCACCATTCCCATTTACAAGGATGCCGACGGCTGGTATCCCCGCATCCAGATTGTGCAGAAAAACAGCCGTATGACAATGATTCCCGACCCGTATTCCGAGGACCCCGACAAAAAGGATGGCGGCTATGCCTCGCACGAGCGCTGGCACGAAGACGGGAACTACGTTTACTGGTGCTCCGGCAAGCCATGCATCCGCAGCCTTGCCAATGCCAGAAACAAGGATTCTTACACCAAGTATTCAGATGCGTTGAACTGCGCATCCCACTGCTTCTTCTCCAAGGATTTCTTCACGTCAACCGACAAGAAGTGGATAACCTATGACGACCAGAGCTACCAATACCAGTACTATCGCAGCTGCAACTGGAGAGTGCATTTCTACAACCACAAGACCAAAAAGACAGTGATGATCTATACCCTGATGCCGTACCTGATCAGCAAGACCGAAATAAATGCGGATTCCGACCTCAAACAGGCCTACCAGAACTGGCACACCGACCCGCACCCGCAGTTCGTCTGCAACGACAAGTACATCATCTGCACGGCGCAGAAGTCCGACAAGACCATACGCCTGAGCATCACTCCGGTCGACCAGCTGGTCACAAAGACGAAGTAAAAACAACAAAATACTAACCAAATAATTATCAACAACTAATGGCTTATGAATCAGCATTTTGCAATTAAGTTACTCGTAACTTCGATTCTGCTCGGATTCTGTAGCATCGGCGCCGCCTTCGCCCAAACCATAAAGGGTAAGGTAACCGACTCCAACAACCAGCCGCTCGCGGGAGCGGCCGTGTTCTTCAAGGGGACGTCTACAGGAGTCACGACAGATGTCAACGGTAACTATTCCATCACGTCCAGGAACGGCGGGAAGACGCTCGTCTTCTCCTGCCTGGGAATGAAGGAGCAGGAAGTCAACATTGGCGGCCGTGCAGTGATCAACGTGATGTTGGAAGAGGATTCGACCTTCCTCGACGAAGCTGTCGCAATCGGTTATTCCACCGTCCAGCGTAAAGACCTGATGGGCTCCGTGGCGTCCGTAAACAACAAGGACATCATTCAGGTCCCGGTTCTCAACTTCTCGGAAGCTCTCGCCGGCAAGATGGCGGGCGTGGACGTGAGGGTGGCCGAGGGCGACCCGGACGCTCCCGTGGAAATAAAGGTCCGCGGTACCGGTTCCATCACCCAGGATTCCTCTCCTTTGTTCATCGTGGACGGTTTCCCCGTAACGGACATCAGCAACATTTCGCCTTCCGAAATCAAGAGCATAGACGTTCTGAAGGATGCCTTCTCGACCGCCATCTACGGTAGCCGGGGCGCATACGGCGTGGTTCTCATCACCACGAAGGACGGTGCGAGCGGCAAGGTGACCGTTTCCTACGACGGCTATGCCGGCATCAAGAAGATGGCGCGCGCCAACAAGGTCCAGATGATGAGTCCTTATGAATTCGCTCTTTACAACTATGAGGACGCCATCATCTCGAACGATACCGCAATGACGGGAAGCGTTTCGAGCAAATACGAGCCTTACTTCGGTTCCTTCGAGGACCAGGAGATGTTCAAGACTTACAAGGGCAACGACTGGCCCAAGATACTCTTCGGACAGACCGGCTTCACGATGAGCCACAACGTCAACGTGAGCGGCAACTCCGACAAGACCAGGTGGACCTTCAACTACGCGAACCTCAAGGAAGACGCAATTATGGTGAACTCCAGTTACTTGCGTCACAACATCTCCCTGAAGGCCAACACCTCTCCGGTGAAGAACACGCAGTTCAACTTCTCCACCCGCTGGTCCAGGATTCTCATCCAGGGCGCCGGAGCCAACTCCATCAACGACAAGGGTAACAACGGTGCAAACGGACGTCTGATCCACGCTCTCCGCAATTCGCCCATCCCCACGACGCTGTCCGACCCCGACGATGCGGACGACCTCGACGAGGAATCCTCATACAAGTCTACGCCTCTGACCGACGTTATGGACAACGACGACCGCCGCGTCCGCGAGAACTGGAACGTCAGCGGCTCCTTCACTTGGACCATCATCCCCGGTCTCAAGCTCAAGACCGAGGGCGTTATGGATACGGGCAAGCAGGACCAGGACCGTTTCTACGGTCTTTCCAGCTACTATGTGCGCAGCAAGGCTACCATTTTGAACCAGCCCGTGATGGAAAGCTTCACCACTTCCACCAAGACCTACCGCGCATCTTCGGTGCTCAGCTACAACTTCGCCAACGTCCTTCCCAAGGGCCAGAAGCTGGACATCCTCACGGGCGCCGAGTATATGATAAGGATGAACGACAAGATCAGCGTCCTTGCCGAAGGTTTCCCCGTGAAGTTCACCGCTGAAGACGCCAGGGTATACCGCGGCACTGCCCAGGACATCGTCTCGTCCAACCACCTTTTCAACCAGAACGAGGTGCTTATGTCCATGTTTACCAGGACGAACTACTCCTACAAGAACCGCTATTCGATTTCCGCGGCCATCCGCGTCGACGGTTCGAGCAAGTTCGCAAGGGGACACCGCTGGGGCATATTCCCTTCCGGCGCAGTGTCCTGGAACATAGGCAACGAGTCCTTCATCAAGCGTATCAAGGCTATCAACCAGCTCAAGCTCCGCTACAGCTTCGGCGCCGCCGGTAACAACCGCATTCCTACTGGCGTCATCAATACGGAGTATACTGCCACCCAGATTTCCACCCTTTACGGAACTCCTACCATCATCGCTCCGAAGAGCTCCTATCCGAACCCCGACCTCAAGTGGGAAACCAAGCTCTCCCACAACCTCGGTCTCGACTTCGCGTTCTTCAAGACGAGGGTTTCCGGTAGCGTGGAACTCTACCACAACACTACGCGCGACCTTCTCGTGAACTTCCCGACTTCCGGTGTCGGTTACCCATCCCAGTACCGTAACCTCGGTACCGTTCTCAACAAGGGTGTCGAAACCACATTGAGGTTCGTCATCTTCGAGAAGAGGAACTTCGGCCTCACCCTGCAGGGCAACATAGCGCTTAACCAGAACAAGGTGCTCAAACTCGGCGTGGATGAAATACGTTCCGAATCCAAATGGGCCTCGAGCGGCGTCGGCGTGGACTACATAGTCCGCGAGGGCCAGCCTCTCGGCCAGGTATTCGGATACCGCAACGACGGTTACTACCAGATTGACGACTTTATTTCGTCATACAACGAATCGGGTTCCATCAAGTGGACCTTGAAGGACGCGCAGCCGACTCCTCCGAAGTCGAGCATCCAGTACAAGCGTCCCGGTACTCCCAAGTTCAAGGATCTTAACGGTGACGGCGAAATCGACGACAACGACAAGGAAATCATAGGCAACACCCTTCCTTGGGGAACCGGCGGTTTCTCGCTCAGGGCCAACTTCTTCGGCTTCGACTTCAACGCCGCGTTCAACTTCTCCCTTGGCAACGACGTCTACAACGCCCAGGCGGCCTACCTGTCCACCAAGGGCAGCCAGAACCGCAAGCGCCTCCTCAGGGAATTCACCCCCGGCAACGCTTTCACCTGCGTGGACTGGGAGACCGGCGAACAGATCACCGATATCGACGTCCTCCGCGAGGTCAACGCCAACGCGAAGACCTGGAGCCCCGCGACTTCGATGCTCTTTATGACCGACTACTTCATCGAGGACGGTTCTTTCCTCAGGGTTTCCAGCGTAACCCTGGGCTACACCCTGCCTATCACCCTCACCGGCCGCTTCCACATCAGGAAGATGCGCTTCTATGTGACCGGCAACAACCTCTATTGCTTCACCAAGTACAGCGGCTACGACCCTGAAGTCAACTGCCGCCGTTCCACTCCTCTTACTCCGGGTGTCGACTTCTCGGCATATCCCAAGAGCATCGGTCTCATCGGAGGCGTCAACATAACATTTTAATTGAAGGAGGATAGCTATATGAAACTCTATACCAAAATACTGCTTGCGTTAGGTTTGACTGTGGCAATGACGTCCTGCGAAGACCTTCTCGACCAGAAGTCGACTTCTTCGATGGACCCGGCGATCGTGTTCTCGCAATACGAGCTCGCCCGTCCCGCAATCGATGCCATCTACGAATGCTATGTTCTCACCAGCGCATACCGTTCCGACTATGCCATCTACTATGGCGCCAACACCGACTGCGAAATGTGGCCGAACACCTCGGCTACCGTGGACGAAAGGTCCTCTATCTGCAGATACAGGTATACGTCGAGAACATCCTATCTCAACAGGTCCAACTCCTATGATTTCTTCCCCGGGGTGTACAGCAGCATCGAAAGGGCGAACATAGCCATCAAGGCCCTCAGGGAGTACGGGGATATCGAGCACCGTTCCACAATGGCGGCGCTTCTCGGTGAAGCGCTGACCATCCGTGCCGTGCTTTACGCCGACCTGCTGAACTACTACGGCGAGGTGCCCGCCCGTTTCGAGCCCCTCACCAACGAGACGATGTACCTGCCCAAGTCCGACAGGGACGTCATCTACAAGCAGATTCTGCCGGACCTCGAGGAAGCGGCCACGCTTATGAAGTTCGAAGACCAGACCCAGACCACCCGTTGCGGCAAGGCCTGTGCGCTGGGTATGTACGCCCGTCTCGCCCTACAGGCCGCAGGTTATGCCCGCCGTCCCGACGAGGGTATGGTCAACACCGGCGACCTCGGCTCCATCCGCAAGTCTTCCGACCCCGAGCTTCAGGCCAGCGTGCTTTACCCGAAGGCGCTCGCGCATCTGAAGGAGGTCATCGCCTGCGGCAAGTACAAGCTCTTCGACAATTTTGAAGACCTCTGGCACTACTACTGCAACCTGAAGACCACCGTCGACAACAATGGCTCCGAGATGATCTACTGCATGCCTTTCGACAACAACCGCGGCCAGTTCATCTACCACAACGCCACCAAGAACGGCTTTCTCTGCAACGGCAGCGTCCGCAAGACCTGCAACCCCGTGCTCTACTGGAAGTTCTCGCCGTACGACACAAGGCGCGACGTCACTTGCAACTACTGCGTTTGGGGCAAGAGCGCGACCACTGAGAAGCTTATCTTTGCTCCGAAGAGCATGCGCTCCGACTACTGCTACTTCGGCAAGTATCGTTTCGACTGGATGGAGGATGTCCCCTACAAGGGAGGCGACTCCGAGGACGGTGGCAAGTTCCCCGTGCTCCGTTTTGCCGACATTTACCTGATGGCGGCCGAAATCGCCAACGAACTCGGCCAGCTGGATTCTGCCAAGGCGTTTATGGAGCCCGTTCTGCTCCGTGCCTACCACGATCCCCTCGAGGTCGAGGCATACTACCAGAACATCAACAGCAAGGCCGATTTCTTCCAAGCCGTCAAGGACCAGAGGGCGTTCGAGTTCACCGGAGAATTCCTCCGCCGCCAGGACCTCATCCGCTGGGGTTGCCTGAAGGAAACCCTCGACTCCAACAAGGTCGAAATGAAGAGAATCAAGAACCGTACTGCCGGAGGCCCTACCGAAGGCTACAGGGACGCCATTTACTGGCGCTACAAGATCGATGCGGACCATCCTTACGATGTGGAATACAAGTTCGTGCGTCAGAGCGATCCCGTGCCTGCAGGATGGACCGAACAGACCGGCTGGTTCTCCGGACTCAACAGCAGGATGTACGACAATATGTACCTGGAAGATCCCGACCAGTATATGTATCGTCCGATTCCTTCCTCTATCATCATTAACAGCCTTGGCACTATCGTGAATGATTATGGTTACACTGAAAACTAATATAGCCATGAAATCGATATTCAAGTTCGTTTGTCTTCTGGTGCTCCCGCTGCTTGCAATTGCCGGTTGCGAGAGGTACAATCCCCAAGACGAAATAATCACCAATTTCGACATGCCCCGCTGCATGCAGCCGGTCCGTGTCCAGACCGAGGTGGAATACAATAGCGTAAGGGTCAGTTTGAGGGTGTTCTACGATGCCGAATACTACATCTTCGAGACTTACAACTCGGTAATCTACGAGGACTCCGATCCTTATATCGAGGACCGTGTGGACAGTATGACCGTGACACCCAAGGACATTCCCTTCGTTTTCTCCACTCTTGAAGACGTGACTCTGTACTACCGCATCCGGGCGGTGAATCCCAGCAAGGGCAAGGAGCCTTCGCGCTGGGCGGTCGGCAAGTTCACCACGAAGGTCGACCCTGCGGTCACCTGTCTCACCCTTGCTCCCGAGGCCGTACCCGTATGCGAAATCGTAACCTTCGACTGGGCTCCCAAGACAGCTGCCGAGAGATATCTCCTCGAGCTCTACAGTTCGGCCATTCCTTCGAGCAGCGAGCCCGATCCCGCAGACCTCATCGAATCCATTCCGCTGACGGTCGACAGTCTTCCTTATGCGAAGAAGTTCGCTCTCGGAACCTATTATTACCGAGTGAAGGCTATCGACACCCTCGGCGTGAGGAAGGATTCCAAGTGGACCAAGGGCAGCTTCAGCGTAACCGAGGCGTTCGAGTATCCGAACAACGCAGCGGCGTTCGACTACGGCCTCGCGGCAGGAGCGACCAAGACCGGCAACCTCGACGAGACGTACATATATGACAATTATGGTATCGAACCGGGCGACCAGTTGGAGGAAATTATGACAGTCGACAATGTTACCTGGCTGTGGGCGACCGGTAACAACCTTGGCACATATAAGGGCGACCGCATAATGTACAACAGGAGAAAGGCATATGATAACCTGCCCGACGGTACCCGTGTGTCCAAGGATGTCGGTTTCCGTATGAAGGTCAACAAACCCGGTACTCTGAAGTTCTTCTTCCATCTGTTCATCAATGGCAACAAGACCACTTCTACGGAAACCTGGGCTGGCAATGAGCACAAGTTCCAGGTCGTCCTCGAGACGAAGAAGAACGGAGCGAAGAGGTGCGAGCTGCTTTATGACAAGAGGCCCGATAACGTAGCGACCAAGCTGTCCGACTATAACGATGCCCAGTACTGGATCAATGTAGATGTCACAGAGAAGATGCTCTACGGTATCGAGGAGCCGGCTACGATCTATGTATGGCACGAGTTGGACAATACCGGCAACAACGACCTGAAGCTCGATTACTATCCTCCCGTCTGGACTTCCGCAGTACTGTAATAGACAATTATGTTCAAAATACTGATTACTTTCGCTTTGCTTGCCGTCAATCCTGGCGGCAAGCTTGGCGATTTGGATGCCGTCAAGAGTTTGGCGGACCACGTGCTTGAGAATTACAAGATAGGGTTCTACACCCCCGAAACCGGCAAGGAGTATGCTACGGTGGCCGAAATCCCCGCGAATACCCACGTCAGGGCGAAGTACGACTTCTTCGACTGGACCTACACCACCGGTATCCTTAACTCGGCGCTGCTGCAGCTCGCCGACGTGACCGGGAACCGGGCTTATGTGGACTATGTCAAGAAGCAGATCGAATTCCCTCTTTCCAATTGGAAGAAGGTGGACCCGAAACCCGGGGGAGTGACTGACTGGAACGTGTTCTACGGCCTTCGCCGCTATAACGAACTCGATTTCGTCGGCACACAGAACGGAGCCGTCATCGACCTTAACAATTACACGGGCGAACCCGTATACGAGGACTACATACAGCGTGCGGCGGAGCATATCCGCCACGGGCAGCAGCGCCTCGCCGACGGCACTCTCGTGCGCGACTGGCCGGAAAAGGGCACCGTGTGGGCGGACGACCTGTATATGGGTCCCGCGTTCATGACCCGCTATGCGGTCGCATACAACGACAAGGAGATGCTCGAGGACGTAGTGCGCCAGATTGACAATTACAACAAGTATCTCTGGAACGAGAAGACGGGCCTGTACTGGCACGGGTACTATTCCGAGAAGAACCAGCCCGCCGGCTACCATTGGGGCCGCTGCAACGGCTGGATAATGAAGGGAACGGTCGAGGTGCTGGACATTCTCCGTCCCGAGTCGCCTGAGTTCATCCGCATCCTGGGCTATCTGAAGCGTCAGATCGACGGCCTCAAGAAGTATCAGTGCAAGAGCGGCATGTGGATGCAGGTCCTCGACAGGAAATCCTACGAGGAGAGTTCCTGCACGTCGCTTTTCGCCGGAGCAATAGCCCACGCCATCACGAAGGGATGGATCGACCGCGAGGAATATGCCCCTATGGCCCTCAAGGCCTGGGATGCCCTCAAGGCGAAGAAGATATCGCACGGCATCATCCGCACTGTATGCGTCGGCACGGGCATCAACAACGACCAGATGGCCTATGTCAAGAGGCCTTCGTCCGACAAGGACGCCCACGGCATCGGAATGACCATTACCACCGGACTCGAGATCATCGCCCTCAAGAACTACATAGCGGGGGAGAAGATCCTCTGGACCCGTCCGACCTTCAATTCCTGCAGCGTCGAAATGGATGCCGCCCAGCCGATTGAGGGCCTCTCGCTGGAATACAAGAAAGCCGGAACCTATGGCTGGAAGAAGGCCGAGGTGCTTCCTTATTTCAACGACCAGCCGGGCTACAGGACCAGTCTCACCAGGCTCGACGAGGACAGCGCCTACGACGCGCGTTTCTGCGCCGACGGCAAGGAACTGTGCCGCTCGAGGTTCTATACCTGGCAGAGCGACGTTCCCATCGCGAAGACCATAGTCATCGACCCCGAAGACGTGACTTCCTACCCGATCCGCCTGAAAGAGAACGGCACGCCCCAGGGCTGGGTGAAATACGTGGCCCCCAAGGGCAAGGTGTTCAGCGGCAACGACGGCAAGAATCCCACCTTCCTTCTCGACGGCGCGCAATACGTCATCCTCGAAGGAATGGTGTTCAAGGGGCCCGAGAACCACGAGGGCGCGATAAAGGTGCAGAAATCCGTCGGCGTGCGCATCCAGAACTGCGAGATGTACGACTTCGGACGCGTGGCGCCCCATCTGTATGACAACTGGGGACGTCCCACTATGCCCAACGGCAAGCGCGTGAACTACGACGGCGCAATCCAGATCATGCAGGGCTGTAGCGAAATCGTGGTCGAACGCTGCTACATTCACGACAGCGCGGGCCGCTCCAATTCCTGGAGATACGCCCATCCTGTTGGCACCGAGTGCGTGATGATGTATCGTCCGGACCACTCCACGGTAATCCGCTACAACGACTTCGTGGGCTCCGACCTGCACCGTTTCAACGACTGCGTGGAATCCAACGGAAACTTCTCGGAGGACGGCGGCTTCAACCGCGACGCCGATATCTACGGCAACTTTATGATATTCGCTAACGACGACTGCATCGAGCTCGACGGCGGCCAGCGCAACGTGCGCTGCTTCGACAACCGTTTCGAGGGTTCCCTCGTGGGCTGCTCGATCCAGGGCTGCATGGTGAGTCCGAGCTTCGTTTTCGGCAATATCCTCAGCGGACTCGGCGAGGAATTCGGCTCGGTCGGCAAGGGCATCAAGAACGGAAGCGGAAAGCACGGCGCCGAGGCGAAGACCTATATCTATGATAATATATGGTATAACGGCTGCAACGGCTACGACTTTATGCCCACGCTCGAGTCCCATCTCTGGAACAACGTCTGGGGCAAGAAGAACAAGCTGACGCATCCAGACGTCTCGCCCAAGAGCACGTTCGAGAACAACAAGATAGACCAGAAGCTCACCGAGGCAGACATCCCTGCGACCCTGCCGGTCAGACCCTGCCCGTTCATCCTTTCGGAGGCGCGCAAGACCGATCCGGGCGACGGCTACGTGATCAAGCTCAGGGCTCTGCCCGAGATGACCGCCGACCAGCCCTGGGAGGTGCGTCGCAACAACGATATGGACTGGTTCGAGGTGATTCCTTCGAGCGGCGTGCTGCATCCCGGCGAAGAAGTGGAGCTGAAACTCCATCTGTTCGAGGACAAGCTCAAGGACCGCAGGCTCTATCGCAGCTGCTTCATCGTAAGGACCCCCGAGGGGCTTTCCAGGCCTTTCAGCTTCTATGTGAACACCGACTTCGTGCCGGCTTTCCATCCCGAGAAAGCGGGCGAGTATGCCCAGTTCATCGACGTGACGAAGCCTGCGACGGGTTCGGTGAAGGTGATTCCCGCGGAAGACACAGAAACGGGCCGCGTGGTGAAGCTGCCCGACAACGGCGAGGTCAGCTACGAGTTCTCCGTTCCCAAGGCGGGACGCTACTACGTGATGATCCGCACGAGGGGCATGCGCAACGGCTTCATCCGTTCGTGCATCGAGGAGCCCGATTTCGAGCCCACCCAGCTTATGGCCTATGTTGATTATATGACCTGGACCTTCGTGGCCCCAGGCAAGAAGCAGGGCAACCGCATCAGCTTCTACGACCTCGAGCCCGGCAAGAACTATCAGATAAGGCTCAAGAAACACGAAAGGACCAACAAGGGATTCGAGATAGAAGGACTGGTCGTCACCGACAGTCCGGGAAGTTTCGAACCCCGCTAGTGGAACAGTATTTGAAATTGACAGTTTAGAATATGAAACGCATATTGATTTATCTTGCGGCCCTGACGCTGTTGTTCGGCTGCGGTTCGTCCAAGTCGGCAAGCAAGCAGTCGGGGTCTGTGAAGCTTCCCAAGACCTGCAAGGTCCTTCTTGCGGGCGATTCCACCTGCGCGCCGCGCAAGGAGAAGGACCGTCCCAAGTGGGGCTGGGGCGAGAAGCTCGCCGATTATCTCGACGGATATGAGGTGGTCAACAAGGCCGTCGGCGGCCGAAGCACGAAGAGTTACATCGACGAAGGCCGTTGGGACAAGCTTATGGAACTTGTGAACAAGGGCGACGTGGTTATGATCCAGTTCGGCCACAACGACGAAAAGAAGAAGTCGCCTGACCGTTACACAGAGCCTTATGGCAGTTACTACGACAATCTCTGCCGCTTTATCGACGAGGTGAAGGGCAAAGGGGCGGTTCCTGTGATACTGACCTCCATCAGCCGCCGCCATTTCAAGGACGGCAATCCCAGGCGTACCCACGGCGAGTATCCCGCCGCCGCCAAGAAAGCCGCGGCCGACAAGGGCGTGGTGTGCCTGGATATCGAGGAAATCTCCTTCCAGTGGCTGACCAAGCTCGGCGACGAGCCTTCGATGTCGCGCTTTATGGTCTCGGTCGACGGGAAGGACAACACCCATTTCGTCGAAGAGGGGGCCGACGAGGTCGCTGCAATGACCGCAAAGGCCCTCAAGGAATGCGGCGACCCTTATCTTGCAGGATTGGTAAAATAAAGAGTTAAGAGATATGAGAAAGATATTCTACATTTTTGCGGCTGCTTTGCTGCTGTTCGGCTGCGGCAAGGACGATATGAGCGTCGCACCCAAGCCGAAATCGAGCAAATGCAGGGTTTACATCGCCGGCGACTCCACCGCAGCGAGTAAGAAGAGTACCCGCCAGACAGCCTTGGAGGCCACCGAAGGCTATTCGGAGGACACACCCAACGTCGTGCCCACCGATCCCAACTACTATGCCTGGGGTTGGGGTGAGAAGCTTCAGGGGCTCCTCGACGGCAATACGGTGAGGAACGAGGCTGTAGGAGGGCAAAGCACGAAGACCTTCATCAGCAAGAACTTCTTCAAAAAGAAGATAATGACTCCGCTCATCAAGAATGACATCGTGCTCATCCAGTTCGGACACAATGACGAGAACCAGACCGCATCGGACGAAAGGGGAACCACTCCCGACGAGTTCTACGACAATCTGAGGAATATGGTTACCCAGGTGAGAGGCAAGAGCGGCATTCCGGTCATCCTGACTCCTATCTGCCGGTATTCCTGGGATGATGAAGGACACCCCAAGCACGGACATTCCAATTCCCTTGGCGACTACAAGGCCAAGTGCATACAGGCGGCTGTCGATGCGAAGTGCGATTACTTCGACATCGAACAGGCCATGTGGGACCTTATGGACCAGCTGGGCCAGGAGGAGTCCAAGAAGTTCTTCATGATTTCCGTGGAGGGCAGCACCGATACGACACATCTAACAGAGGCCGGCGCCCTCAAGGTTGCCGAACTCGTGGTGGCGGCCCTCAAGGGTTCCACCAACCCTAAACTTTCGGCGCTGGCCAAATAATAAACAATCCTGAATGAGAAGACTTCTCCTATCTATAGCCGGTTTGTTGCTGTGCGTCGGTTTGGGCGCGCAGCAGCAGTTCGTCGAGAACTTCAAAGGCGAGTTCATCCGCGGAGCGTTTTCCGTCAAGGGGATTCCGCTGTTCCACGTGAACGCCCTCTGCACGGATGGAGACATCCTTTACGCCGGCGCCGGGGACGTGATTTACGCGCTTGACATCAGCGAACCCCACCAGCCCGTAATCCTGTCCAAGATAAGGATTTGCGGTCTTGTGAGGCAGATGGTCGTGCAGAACGGGACTCTGTTCGCGGCGGCCCGCGAAAGCGGCTGCTGGTTCATCGACGTGAGCGATCCGTCCTCGATGTCGCTGATTACCCGCTACGACACCGTGGAACTCTCCACGGGCATCGACGTTGCCGGCAACGTGCTGTTCCTCGGAACCCGCCAGAACGGCGTGGAGTTCGTGGACATCAGCGACCTGCAGCACCCTGTGCATATCCGTCTGGAGAAGACCGAGGAGTCGCAGAGCGTCTGCTACCGCAACGGAATCCTGTATTCCGGCGAATGGGGCGCGCACTGCGTCACCGTGATAGACGCGAGGGACATGTCTTCCCTCAAGAGCGTCCGCACCGTGAATCTCCAGGGTTATGGCGACGGCGTATGGCTCTGCGGAGACTATCTCTACGTGTCCACGGGCCATCATCTCGTGCAGAAGGGAGTATCAGCCGAGGACAGTCACGGGGCGGGCCACGGCGTCGAGATCTTCGACGTCACGGACCCCTGGAACCCCGTTTTCGTATCGAGGGTAAGCTTCGACCGAGTCTTCTCCGGCAACAACGACTATTGGTCCCCGAGGCCCTGCTCGGACGGCAGGTACATCATCTGCGCCGATACGGTCAACGGCCTTTATGTGGTCGATTCGTCCGACCCTAAGAATCCCGAGACTATCTCCAGGGTCCATATGACGAACAAGAAGGGCAAAGCAGTTGCGGTCAACTCCGTGGCGGTGGCCAAGGGCGTCGTGTATGCGGCCTGCTGGAGCAGTTACGGCCTTCTGGTGCTGGATTGCCCCGAGGCGTTCCCCAATGTCATCGACAAGGGAACCGCCCCCGAGAACGCGTCGTACCGATTCCCTTATGCAACTTCTGCCGACAGCCACTTCACTGCCTGGAAGCCTGAAAGCGGAGCTCCCGTGCGCGCAGTGGCGGCTCAGGGCGACATCCTCTTCGCCGCCTGTTCCTACGGCGGCCTCGCCATTCTCAAAAAGGCCAAGGACGGCTCTCTCGAGAAGATAGGGCAGGGGACAATGCAGTTCGCCGGCGACGTGAAGGTGCGCGGTAAGCGCCTCTTCGTGGCGGAAGGACTGGAAGGGCTCGCGATATACCAGATAGGCAAGAAGGGCTCCCTCAAGGAGGTGGCGCGCTACAACGACTTTATGAAGGACGGCCCCCTGGCGCATTGCGTCTGGTTGTATGTTCCCAATGACGACTGGGTGCTTGCGAGTACCCGCGATATGGGCTATTATTACATCAGCCTGAAGAACTTCCCGCGCCTTGAATTCATCTCCAAGAAGGGCGACAACCCCGGTTGGGACAGGTATCCGGCGCCCGAATGCGATTCCCGCGGAATGCTCCCCGCCGTAAGGCCTTATCAGGGCATCGCCTGGGTGAATCTCAACGAGCTTCCCATAAAGGAGAACAAGGATAGCGGATTCCATCCCACTCTCTTCGACGGCGTCTGCCGCTACAAGGGCGACAGTTTCATTACCGTCGACAGGGGCAAGTTCTACATCTACAACGCCTCTCAAATAGGGGAGAAGAAGGCCCCGGTGGCGACTATGGACAAGCGCTGGCGCGGATTCCCCGTGTGGGACGGAGCCGGCAGGCTTGCGCTTACGCTGCGGATCGGAGGCGAAATAAGGATGTTCGACTTTACCGACGAGAAAGAACCCAAGCTCCTCTGGATGGAGAAGACAAGCGGCTATCCCGAGACTTCCATCTTCTGGAACGGAAAACTTGCCGTGCCCTGCGGCTATCAGGGACTTTTGCTTGAAAAGTAGAATGGACAGAAGAAAATTCATAAAATCGTCGCTCATCGGAGCCACCGGACTCGCTGTCGCGCCCGAAATGGTCGCGCAGGATGTCAGCGCTGGCGTCATAGTACCCGGCGCGGTGTCGTCCGACGGCAAGGCCGGAGCGGTTTCAACCGGCGTCGAGGACCATCTCAAGGTTAGCGGATACGTCAAGGAACCTTCGCACAAGATTCCCGTCGTGGCTAATACCGACGTGGTCGTTGTCGGTGGCGGCGCCGCCGGCGTCGCCGCGGCTGTCTGCGCTGCCAGGAGCGGTGCGAGCGTGCTTCTGATCGAAAAGACCAACTATCTCGGCGGTCTCTGGACAGGAGGCCTCGTGCTCCCGGTGCTGGCTACTTACGGCAAGGGAAAGCACGAGCCCTGGGACAAGGCCGTGAAGGGCATCTGCGCAGAGGTTTGCGGCACTCTTCTCGACAAGGGCTGGGCGGTGAATCCGCTGAATCCCCGCGTCGACCCCGAAGCAACCAAGTATCTGCTGGACAAGATGATATACGAGGCCGGAGTGAAGGTTCTGTACAACTCCACCGCGGCGGGCGTGACTATGTCGGGCAACCGCATCGAGTCCGTGCTAGTGGACTGCAATACAGGCAGGCTCGCAATCAAGTGCCGTATGGTCGTTGACGCCAGCGGCGACGGCCTGGTGTTCAACTGGACAGGCGACCCGTACGAGGCCCGTCGCTACCATATGACCATAGTAGGCCGCGCCGGAGGATGCCCCTCCACCAATGACGAGATTCCCATCCACGAGATGCGCGAAATGCATTCGGGAACCCGCGAGGCTATGGACGGCCTCGATGTCTTCAAGGTGTCCGAGAAGCAGCAGAAAGGCCGTTTCGACCTGTTCGAGGGCGTTCAGAAGATGAAGGAGAAGTCCGGTTACGAGAATGCTTACCTTATGGAGATAGCGCCTACCACTGGCCTTCGTGTCACCCGCGTGCTGGACAGCCTCCACAACGTCACGCTCGAGGATTCCATGGAATGGACCGAGTATCCCGACGTCATCGGAATGTCGGGCGTCTGCGACCCGTTTATGTACAAGGGACGCCAGATTACCATCAAGGAACGCCCCGTGTGGCAGATTCCATACCGTTCGCTCATCCCGAAGCAGACGCAGAACCTGCTTGTCGCGGGCCGCTGCTTCGGCTACGACCAGGGAATAACCTGGGATGCGCGGGAGATATCCACCTGTATGGTTACCGGACAGGCCGCGGGCGTGGCGGCGGCTATGGCCGTGAATTCCCGCTGCGCGGCGAAGGACGTAAACATTGCCGGACTTCAGAAGGCTCTTCGCGAGGCCGGCGTAAGACTCGATTTCTAATCACTAATCAATTTCATATGAAAACATCACGTTTCATCATTTGCGCTGTTTGCGCGCTCCTGTTCTCGGCGATTACCGCCGGAGCGCAGGGCAAGTACAAGGGCGTGCAGCTCACCATCGACCACAATGACGGCCGTTACGCCAAGACCGACACAGTGAAGGTCTGGGCCGAAAGGCTTCAGGACGACGGCGAAAGCCTTCAGCTCTACATTATGGAGAACAGCGAGTGGGTTGTAAAGCGTCAGCCCCTCGAACTTCCGATGGGGGAGAAGGTGCTCGTGCTCGAGAAGTTGTATGAGGAACCCACCGCGGTCCTGCTTCAGGTGAAACCCGGCAGCGACCACAAGATCTTCTCCGGCGTGGGCTTTATCGTGGCTCCCGAGGAGTTCCGTCCGGGCTTCGAGGAACCCGCCGACTTCGTCACTTTCTGGCAGGACCAGGTGAAGAAGCTCCGCAAGGCCAAGATCAAGGCGAAACTGCACCCCGTGGAGTTCCCCGAGAAGCAGAAGAAGTATGAGGGCAAGATCGAGGCCTACGATCTCGAAATCAATATGCCTTCCGGCAATCCCGTGCGCGCCTACATCGCGTGGCCTGCAGGAGCGGATCCCAAGAGCTGCGGCATCCTCATCAATCCTCACGGCGCCGGAGTGCGTTCTTCCAACCTCGGAAACGCCATCTGGAAGGCCAAGGCGTTCAACTGCATCGCGGTCGACATCAACGCCCACGGCATTCTCAACGGCCAGCCCAAGGAATTCTATTCCGACCTGAACAAGGGCGAACTCAAGGATTATCGCTTCACCTATGCCGAGAAGAAGGAAGACAGCTACTTCCGTCTTATGTATCTGCGTATGCAGCGTCTGCTCGACTATCTCTGCACTCTCAAGCAGTGGGACGGCGTTCACGTTGCCGTAGACGGCACCTCCCAGGGTGGCGGACAGGCCGCGGCTATCGCCGGCCTCGACCCTCGCGTGGGATTTGCGGCCCTCATCGTGCCCGCTCTTACAGATATGGGCGGGAAGGATGCAGGACACAATGGCGGATGGCCCAACAGGGGCAAGTTCAAGGAGGAGAGGGACGGCAACTACCGTCTTGCGCTTCCTTACTACGACGGAGCCAACTTCCTGAGGCACTATAACGGCATCCTCGTGATGGAGGGCGGTATGCTCGACACCACCTGCCCGCCTGAGTGCGTGTATTCCGCTTTCAACGTGGCAGTGTCGACCGACAAGGTCATCTATACCAACCGCTATCGCGAGCACGGCGAGAAGACGCTGTGGGATGATAACCGCAAGGAGTGGAAGGAGACTATCGGCGATGCCCGCAAGGATGCGCTGAAGGCGTACTTGAACCCGTCAAGCGAATAGCTTGACCGGTGCGCCGCCATCCGCGTCGGGCAACGGGCAGCCAGGAGTCCCGCAAGGGGAGCTCCAGTCTGCTTTGCCCGTCCCGAAAGGCCAACGCAGGGCAGACAAAACAAAAACGCCGCTGATTTCTCAGTGGCGTTTTTGCGGTGCGGAAGGGACTCGAACCCTCGACCTCCGGCGTGACAGGCCGGCATTCTAACCAGCTGAACTACCGCACCAGACTGGTTCCCGGTTTGTTTCGGGATTGCAAAGGTAGAAATAATTTTGATTACTGCAAATTTTTTCTGCAATAAGTTTGTTAAATTTGTATGTTTTGGACGGTCCTATTGTCATTAAAGGCGCGAGGGTGAACAACCTCAAGAACATTTCCCTGGAAATACCCCGGGGAAAGTTCGTCGTGGTGACGGGAATCAGCGGCAGCGGCAAGAGTTCGCTGGCCTTCGACACCCTCTATGCGGAGGGGCAGAGGCGTTTCGCCGAGAGCATCTCGTCCTATGCCCGCCAGTTCCTCGGCCGTATGAGCAAGCCCGACGTGGACCTCATCGACGGCATCCCGCCGGCAATAGCAATAGAGCAGAAGGTTTCGGTCAAGAATCCTCGCTCTACGGTGGCGACCACCACCGAAATATACGATTTCCTCCGCCTCATCTTCGCACGCATCGGACGCACTTTCTCGCCCGTGAGCGGCCGTGAGGTGCACGCCGACAGCGCCGCCGACGTGATGCGCTGGCTCGAGGAGAATACGCCCGGAACCCTCTACATACTCGCCAAGCTGAATTGGGACGCGCGCGAGGACAAGGTGGAGCTTATGCTCGGGCTCAAGGAGGACGGTTATTCGCGTCTCTATGCCGACGGTTCGGTCCTCGAAATCGACGATGTGCTGCGTCTGGACGGCGATTATCCTTCCGGCGCCCTGCTTCTTATCGACCGTCTCAAGGTCTCCGACCCCGCTTCCTATGCATCGGACAGGGACCTTCGCACCCGCCTGTTCAGCTCCATTGCGGACGCTTTTTCCCGCGGCAACGGTGATATCCGCCTGGTCGCCGAGAATAATACGGTCGATTTCTGCAACCGCTTCGAACTGGACGGAATAGAGTTCAGGCGCCCGGACGAGTATCTGTTCAGTTTCAACAGCCCGCTTGGCGCGTGCCCGGAGTGCGGGGGACTGGGAAAGATAATCGGAATAAGCGAGGATCTGGTGATTCCGGACAAGACCAAGAGCATCTACGACGGGGCCATAGCCTGCTGGAAAGGCGACAAGATGGGCTGGTTCCGCGAACACCTTCTGATGGTTGCGGAGAGGTACGGAATAAGGACCTTCGAGCCCTATTGCAACCTTACCGAGAAGGAAAAGGACATAATCTGGAACGGCCACAGCATCGACGGCGACGAAGGCAGCATCGTCGGAATAAAGGAATTCTTCGACTGGGTGCATACCCAGAGGTACAAGATACAGTACAAGTTTATGGAGAACCGCTTCAGCGGACGCACGGTGTGCCACGCCTGCGGCGGTTCCAGACTGCGCAAAGAGGCCCTGTACGTGCGAGTTGCGGGCAAGACCATACACGACATCCTTTCGATGAACGTGGATGCGGCGCTCGAGTTCTTCCGCTCGATAGACCTTACGGAAAACGAGAAAGCGATAGTGGCGGAGCCGCTGTACGAGATAGTTTCGCGCCTGGAATGCATACAGCACGTCGGGCTCGGTTATCTTACGCTCAGCAGGACTATGAACACCCTTTCGGGCGGCGAAAGCCAGCGGGTGAACCTCGTGACCGCGATAGGCAGCTCGCTGGTGGGCTCGCTCTACATTCTGGACGAACCTTCCATCGGCCTTCACCCTCGCGACACCCAGCGCCTGATAGAGGTGCTGCGCAAGCTTCGCGACCTCGGCAACACGGTGCTGGTGGTGGAGCACGACGAGGAAATCATCCGCGCGGCGGATTATCTGATAGATATGGGCCCTCTCGCAGGCAGCGGCGGCGGGGAAGTGGTCTTCTGCGGGGAAGTCCCCGGGAATCTTGAAAACCAGTCTTCGCTGACTCTGCAGTATCTCGCCGGAAGGCCCCGCTATATGCGCGATAAACGCTCCTGGCTCTATTCCATTACCGTGGAAGGCGCTATGGAACATAATCTTAAGGATATCGACGTGAAGTTCCCCCTGAGGGTGCTGACGGTCGTGACGGGCGTAAGCGGATCGGGCAAGTCCTCCCTCGTGGGAGACATCCTCTATCCCGCCCTGTACAGGCGGCTGAACGATTCGGGCGACCTTCCGGGCACGCACCGCGGTCTTGGAGGCAACCTCGATCGCGTGCGCCGCGTGGAATATGTGGACCAGAACCCCATCGGGCACAGCAGCCGAAGCAACCCCGTGACATACCTCAAGGTTTACGACGAGATCCGCAAGCTCCTGTCGGAGCAGCAGTACGCCAAGATCAACGGCTACGGCCCGTCGTTCTTCAGCTTCAACCAGGAAGGCGGACGCTGTCCAGAGTGCCAGGGAGAGGGCGTCGTGACCATTCCTATGCAGTTTATGGCGGATGTTACCATGGTCTGCGAGGAATGCGGCGGCAAGCGTTTCAAGCCGGACATCCTGGAGGTGCGCTACCGCGGCAAGAACATAGACGACATACTGGGGATGAGCATATCCGAGGCGATAGAATTCTTCTCCGCGGGCAAGGAGGAGGCGGCGAAAAGCATCGCGGCAAAGCTCCAGCCCCTTGTGGACGTGGGACTCGAATACCTCAAACTGGGACAGAGCTCCAGCACCCTCAGCGGGGGAGAGAGCCAGCGCATCAAGCTCGCGTACTTCCTTGCAATGGGCCGCGAGAACCGCAAGAAGGAGAGCATCCTGTTCATCTTCGACGAACCTACCACCGGCCTTCACTTCTACGACGTGGAGAAACTGCTGAAGGCCTTCGACATGCTTCTGGACGCCGGGCACAGCCTGATAGTGGTCGAGCACAACCTCGACGTGATACGGGCGGCCGACTGGATAATCGACCTCGGACCCGATGCGGGAGACGCCGGAGGACAGGTGGTTTTCGAAGGCACACCCGAGGAAATGAAAGAAAAAAGTGATACCTTTACGGCAAGATGGATGCGGTCATAACATACGTCGACAACCTCGACCCGCAGTGGCAGGCCGAGTATGCCCGTTATGCGGGCGAGGAGCAGCTCAGCAAGCGTTTTCGCGACTGGGGCACGCTGAAGTATCTGATGCGCGGCATAGATGTTTACCTGCCTTTCGTCCATAATGTGTACCTGGTGGTCTCGTCCGACAGCCAGGTGCCCGCGTGGGTGAAAAGGACCTCGGTGCGTGTGATCCTTCACAAGGACATCATTCCCGAAGAGTTCCTGCCCCTTTTCAACAGCTGCTCCATCGAGATGTTCCTGCACCGCATACCAGGGCTGGCGGAAGAGTATCTTTATTTCAACGACGACATGTTCCCGGTGGCCCCCTGCGCGAAGGAGGACTTCTTCGTGGACGGAAAGACGGCGATCAATTTTGCGAAGCACGTGCTGCCCTTCGGGATGTACAAAAGCCAGTGCGAGACTGCTTCGGCAATGGCGAGAAAGGCCCTAGGAATGGATTACAGCCCTGTTTTCGTGCGGCCTCAGCACACCTGCTCGCCGATGCTGAAAAGCGCCTGCGAGGAAGTGTACGGCATACTTGAAAAGGAGATACTCGCCAGCGTTACCCGACTTCGCGTGAAGAAGCAGCCCAACCAGTACCTGTTCCTGGACTATCTCTATTGGAGCGGCCGTACCGTGAAGGGCCACATCTCCAACAAGCATCTCTCCCAGGCGGTGTACAGCGGGGAGCAGATTGCGGACTATATCAAGAATCCCCAGACAAGGCTGGCCTGCATAAACGACGTGCAGATGCCCGACGAGAAGTTCGCGAAGATGCGCGCCGAGATACTCGCAGGGTTCGAGGCCGCCTTCCCCGACAAATCCCCTTTCGAGAAGTGATGGACATTGACGCTGTCATAACCTGGGTGGACGGCAAGGACCCCGTGCTGGCGAAGAAAAGGGCTTCGTTCGGAGGTCCGGTAAAGCTCGTCGAAGACGACGTGGCGGGGGAGACCCGCTTCGCTTCGGTTGGAGAGATCTACTGGTGCGTCGCGTCCATTCGCAAGTACGCGCCCTTCATCCGCAGGATATTCATAGTCACCGACGGCCAGGATCCGCATATCCCCGACGGCCACGTGCCGGTGGAGATAATCGACCACAGGCAGATATTCTCAGGATATGAGAACTGCCTGCCGGTATTCAATTCCATATCGATAGAAACCCTTACCTGGCGCATCCCGGGCCTTTCGGAGCATTATGTGGAGTTCAACGACGACTTCTTGCTCTGCGCTCCCGTGACGCCGGGCGACTTCTTCACCCCAGACGGAAAGCCCGTTTGCTATTGCTCCCGGCTCTCGATTCCCCTTACAAAGTTCACGAGGGCGATAAAGCGAAGCGAGAACGGCCATCGCAAGGTAACTTTCAAGGGCACTCAGATGAACGGCGCCCTGCTGGCTGGAGCTAAGTGGTCCTTCTTCAAGCTGGACCATACTCCCAGGCCGCTTCTGCGCTCGTTCTTCGAGAAGTGGTTTGCCGCGCATCCCGAGGCTATGCAGCATAACATCTCCTTCCGTTTCCGCGACCCGGGCCAGTATTCCAGCCAGGAGCTGCACTACGTTTCGCTGCACAGGGAGGGAGGCGTGCAGATGCGTCCCGTGAAGGGGAATCTCTTCTATATGGAGCCCAAGAAAAAGAAGGATTACGTGAAGAGGAAAATGGAGAAACTCCGTGCCGGAAACTACAAGTTCGTCTGCTTCAATTCGCTCGACCAGGCGGCTCCGGAAGACTTCGAACTTGTAAATTCCTGGATTAAAGAAATACTTTAAGTGGTAGGTATGAAAAAGTTGTCGCATAAGGAGATACAGGCAAAGTTGCTCGATATACTTTTGGATGTAGACGCCTTCTGCCGCAAAGAAGGAATCCGCTATTCCCTGGCATACGGCACCCTGATCGGCGCAGTGCGCCACAAGGGCTTCATCCCCTGGGACGACGACATCGACCTGCTTATGCCGCGCCCGGATTTCGAGCGTTTCGTCGCCGGCTACGGCAAGGCCCCTGACAGCAGGTTCGCCTGCCTCTACGGTACCCGCGACGATAGCGCCGACTTTGTCAACTTCTTCGCAAAGGTACACGACCCTTCCACCATCTCCAAGGAAGGGGGCAAGTACTACCGCTTCGGCCTTAACATAGACATCTTTCCGGTGGACGGCAAGCCTTCGGACCCGAAGGAGCAGGCAGTATGGGAGAAGCGCCTCTGCAAGGAAACCCACCGCATGCGCCTGCGCTACAAGCCTCTTCTCTCTCCTCCGCCGCTGGCGGTGCTCTCGGCCCATTTCCACAGCCACGAATGGTGGTTCAAGCACTGCGAGGACCTGCTCAAGACCTATCCTTTCGAGGGTTCGGAGTTTTGCGGCGCCGTTTCGGTGGTATACAACGGCACAATTGAAATCTTCCCTCGCAAGATGTTCGAAGAATATGTCGAGCTGCCCTTCGAGGGCCATTCCTTCAAGGCTTTCGCCGATTGGGACGGGTTCCTGAAGCAGCAGTTCGGCGATTATATGAAGCTCCCGCCCGTGAAGGACAGGAGGACCCATAATTTGGATGCCTACAGCCTATGAAACGTCTGACACTAGAAGAAACCCATGCCCTGAGCCTGGAAATCCTGAAGGACATTCACCGTTTCTGCAAGGAGAACGGCATACGTTACTTTGCCTTCTACGGCACCCTGCTGGGGGCTGTGCGCCACAAGGGCTTCATTCCCTGGGACGACGACATCGACCTGATGATGCCCCGCGAGGACTATGAGCGTTTCCGCGCCATCTACAAGTCGGACAAATACCGCTTCATCTCACGCGAGACCAGCGACCAGGTGTACGTGGCCTTCGGGCGTGTGGTGGATACGCACAGCTCGACCTGCCGCATCAACATTCCCTGGCATTCCGACAAGCTGGAGACCGGCATGTTCGTGGACATCTTCACCCTCGATTCGGTGCCGGACGACATCCAGAGCTACTATAATCTGTACGATATACTGGATGATATGCGCGACCGCCAGATAAAGGCGCGCAGAAAGTTTGCGAAGCCTTACCCTGAGTTCGCCTTCAAGGTCCGATGGAAGATTTGGAGGCGCCGCCTCTTCCATAGCAGCAAACATCGCGTGAACCCTGCCGAAATTGCCCTGCAGATGCAGCAGCTGGTCGCCATTGCAGCCCGGGTGCCCTCGAAGCACGCAGCCCAGATGACCCTTCCGGTGTTCCGCAAGGCTTATTTCCTTAAGGCAGATTTCGAAAAGATAATAGAGGTTCCATTCGAGGATACTACCATAATGATTCCCGCTGGGTACGACAAGATGCTTACCGCCATTTACGGCGACTACATGCAGCTTCCCCCTGTGGAGAAGCGCAAGCCGGAACTCGATGACTTCGGCGGAATATATTGGAAATCACGCTCTTAGAATGAGCGAGTAGAGCCCGAGGGCACTTGCTTCGTCGATTGCGAGCGGGTTGTTCTTGAGCCTTACCGGGTTCACCGATTCGCTGAGAAGCTTTAACTCTGAAGCCCTGTCGCTTCCCGCGACGGGCTTTTGCATCTCCATGGCGGACATCATCTCCCGGAAGATGGCAATTGCGCCCTTCGCGTCGGGAGCTCCCATTGCGTGCGAGATTTCCGCGAAGATGCCGTCCACCCAGGCCCTGCCCCTGGAATCGGCGCAGTCGTCGGGGTGAGCGAGCATCCAGTCCCAGATTTCGGGAAGGCAGACAGCCACGGCGTGCCCGTGGGGCAGCTTGTAGAGGGAGGTAATTTTGTAGCTCATAGCGTGCGCTGCGGTGGTCTGGGCTATGTTGATGGCCCTTCCGCCATAGTTGGCAGCCAGCATTATCTGTTCGGCCGCCTTGGAATCGTTGTCGAAAATGTACGCGCGCCAGTTGGCCATTACGAGTTTCACCGCCTTGCGGGAGTATTCGCGGCTCTCTTCGGTGGAATTGACGCTCCACCACGACTCCATTCCCTGACAGAGGGCGTCCATCATAGTGCACTTCTTCTGGTAGAGGGGGAGAGTCTTCAGAACGGAGGGTTCCAGCACTGCGCAGTCGGGGAGGATGCCGTCGTTGGTGACGGTCTGCTTCGCTCCCTCGTAATACATAACGGCATTGTGGGTGGATTCGCTGCCGGTTCCGGCAGTGGTGGGGATGGCTATGAAAGGAATCTTCTTTCCGTCTATCGGCAGCCTCTGCGATACCAGAGGGGGGATTATGGCGCTGTTTCCTTCCTTCGCGAGCACCGCGAGCTTGATGCACTTCGCCACGTCCATCGCGCTGCCGCCTCCTACCGCCAGCATCGAATCGCAACTCGAGGATTTGAAGAGCTCGATGCCCTTGCAGACCTGCTCGAAGAGGGGATTGGGGGTGAAGTCGGAGAACATCACCTTCTCGCCTGGAAGGGCCTCTATCGCGTCCTTTATGTTTAGGAAGGGGTAGGACGAGTCGACCACGAGGAAAAGCCTGTGGCATCCAAGGCTTCCCAGAAGCTCGGGGAGTCGGGCTATTCCGTTGATTATCTGCTGCATAAACTAGTCTTTCAGGAATTCCATAAGGGCTTCCTTGTTCTGGATGGGAGTGGTCGTAGGACGTCCCAGGTCCTTGCGGTTGCCTTTCTTCACCTTGATTTCAAGCAGAACCGGGCCCTTTGCACTTTTGGCCTTGGCGAGCGCAGCGGGAAGCTCTTCGGCGGAAGCCGCGCTGAACGCATCCTTGTAGCCGACAGACTTCGCGATGGCGCAGAGATCGATGTCCAGGCCCACGGTGGGCTGGCCGCCCACGCTGTCGTGAGCTCCGTTGTTGAATACCACGTGGATGTAGTTCGCGGGGGCCTTGCTCGCCACTATGGCGAGACCGCCCATATGCATGATGGTGGCGCCGTCGCCGTCGAAGCACCATACGCGCCTCGCGGGCTTCTCAAGGGCTATGCCCAGGGCAATCTGCGATGCGTGGCCCATCGAACCGACGGTGAGGAAATCCCTCTCGTGGCCCTGGCCAATGGCGGTGCGGTACTCGAAGAGTTCGCGGCTTATCATTCCTGTGGTCGAGACTATCACGTCCTTCGCGTCGAGCGCCGCCGCGACGGTCTGGATGGCTTCCTCGCGGGAAAGGGGCAGACCGCTGTCGACGGTGTTCTTAAGGGTATAGGGCTCGAATGTATCTTTCTCTATGACAAGCGCATAGACCTCCCCGGTCGCCTTGATGCGGGCGCAGGCCCCGGCTATCTGTTTCGCCGCAACGGCCTCTTCCTTGTCGAGCACGGCGTATTTGATTCCCATCGTGTCGAGAAGGCTGCAGGTGATCTTGCCCTGCTTCACGTGCTGGGGCTCGTCGTGCACTCCCGGACGTCCGCGCCAGCCTATCACGAGCAGAGCGGGGATGTTGTAGACGTCGGGGTCTGTGAGGGAGGCGAGGGGATTCACCGCGTTGCCTTCTCCCGAATTCTGCATATAGACGCAGCCGGGCTTGCCGGTGGCGAGATAATGTCCCGCGGCGAGGGCCACGGCTCCACCTTCGTTGGCCGCGATTATGTTGTGCTTCGCGTCCAGATGGTCGGAAATGTATGCGCAGATGTTTTTGAGCAGGCTGTCGGGCACTCCGGCGAAGAAGTCGATGCCTTCTGCCGCAAGGGCGTCGATGAAGAACTTGGCTTGCAGCATAACTATTCCTCCGGAATCAGGGTTATGATATCTTTGATCGACATGCACTTGTCGTCGCATTCCTTCGCGCGGTGATGCTCCAGAATGGTGCGTGCGGCATCCTGCATGGCAGGGAAGCCGGTGCGGGTGAGCTGGTTCGCGTAGATGACTATGTTCACCCCACGGGCCTTGAACTCGTCTTCGGTCACCGTGTTGAAGGAGGTGGGAACCACCACGACGGGCGTGACGGGATCCTTGGCGCGGAACTTCTCGACGAACTCGAAGATCTCGGCGGGATCCTTCTTGCGGGAATGTATCATAATGGCGTCGGCTCCGGCTCCCACGAACGCGAAGGCGCGTGTGAGGGCGTCGTCCATGCCACGTTCGAGAATGAGGCTCTCGATGCGGGCGCAGATCATGAAGTCGTGCGTCTTCTGGGCTTTCTTGCCGGCGGCTATCTTGGCGCAGAAGTTCTCGATGCTGTCCTGCGTCTGGGCCACCTCGGTGCCGAAGAGGGAATTCTTCTTGAGACCCGTCTTGTCCTCGATGATGACCATCGAAACGCCCATCCTTTCAAGCGAGCGCACGGTGTAGATGAAGTGCTCGGTGAGGCCGCCCGTGTCGCCGTCGAAGATGATGGGCTTGGTGGTGACCTCCATTATGTCGTCGATGGTGCGGAAGCGGCTGGTCATATCCACGAGCTCGATGTCGGGCTTGCCCTTTGCGGTGGAGTCGCAGAGGGAAGATATCCACATGGCGTCGAACTGGTAGGTCTTGCCGTCCTGCAGTACGGTGGTCTTCTCGGCGATGAGCCCTGTGATGCCGCTGTGCGCCTCAATCGCGGTGACTAGGCCCTTCATATTGAGGAGCTTGCGAAGGCGTCCGCGGCGAAGGTCGGGCATTGCCAGTTCCGCGCGGTGCATCTTGTCGAGCTCCTTGTACTTCGGATCGCTGGAGTAGGGGTATTCCACGAGCTTCCCGCCGTATTCGGCCAGCACTGCAAGCACTTCTTCGCGTATGGGCTTCTGGAAGCCGTTCACCCAGTCGTCGCCGTGCACCACGAAATCGGGCTTGAGGGCGCGCAGGTTGTCGGCATAGCTCAGAGTCTTCTGCTCAACCACGTTCTCGACGCCGGCGATGTTGGCCACAAGGGCCTTGCGTTCTTCGAACGGCATCAGGGGGAAGCGCTTGAAGCTCGCCACCGCTTCGTCCGAAAGCACGCCGACAGTGAGGCGACCGAGGCGTTTCGCCTTCTTGATGATGGCGATGTGCCCGGAATGGATGTATTCGGTGGAGAAGCACATATAGACCGTGCGGGAAGATACCTCCGCGAGTCTTGCGGACACCGTCTCGAGGTCCTGAGGAGTGTCGATCTCCGAGCAGAGAAGGTCCTTCACGTCGACGGGCTTGATGACGCACTTGTCGGAGACTTCGTTGAAGGCGTTCTCGGCATAGCACTGGCGGTTGCCGGCGTCGCAGAAGCTGCCGATGTTCTCCAGCCACACGAGCCAGTCGGCCTTGAGTATCTTGTAGAGGGGCTGGGCGGCCATCGCGCTGTCGAAGAACTCGATGCCCACCTTCTCTATGCGGCCGTCTTTTATTACCGCCTTGAAGTCCTTCTCGGGAAGGGGAAGGGTGCTGCTGACCGCCATGCAGCTGCTTTCGCTGCCGAGGATGGCGTCGAGCACGCGGTTCTCGAAAACCAGGTCGCCGTGCATCAGCAGGATGTCGTCGTCCTGCAGATGGTCCTTGGCGCACCAGATGCTGTATATGTAGTTGGTCTTGTCGTAAAGGGGGTTGTTCACGAAGGTGAACTTAAGGGGGAGATGCAGGAAATTGCAGTAGTCCACCAGCACCTTGTCGTAATAACCCGTGGTCATCACCACTTCGTTGATGCCGTAGTCGGCGCACTGTTTGAGCTGGCGGCTGAGAATGGTGTCGGTATGCGACACTTCCGTCATACACTTGGGATGCTCGCTGGTGAGCACTCCCATCCTGTGGCCGAGGCCGGAATTGAGTATAAGTGCTTTCATATTTTTTTTGTAGGTTTCAAATCAAAGTCGGAGGCGTGATAAAGTATGCCTCCCGTGTCGAGTTTGTATTTTTCGTCGCCGCGGCTGAGGTCGAGTTCCTGCAGCACGGGGTGCGAGGCGATGTAGCGGAGCACTTCCACTACCAGCACGTAGCCGGGGGAGTAGAAACGGTAGTCAGCATCGATGGCAAGCCTCGGCACTGCCACCACCTTGCCGTCGTGAGTC
>JAGABD010000056.1 GCA_017614795.1 Bacteroidales bacterium | reverse complement strand
GATAATGAATTAAACTAATCCTTCTACCCCAAAAACTAGGTAGAAGGAATTGCTTAAAATATTGATTGATAGTATGATAGACGCCAGCAAATTTGACTATGCAGCCGCGCAGGCGGAACTGGAAGAAATACTGAAGGCGGTGGAGAATCCGGAAACGGCCATCGACGACATCGACGCCAAGGTGAAGCGGGCCGACGAGCTCATCAAGGCCTGCCGCGAATACCTTCGCAGTGCCGAGGACCGGGTGTCGGCAATCGATGCCTAGGGCCCAGAGGCACATTAGCAGTAATAATGGCCGAAAATGACGACAATGTGCAATGAAAAGTGCACAGTATGAACAAAGAGACTATGCAGAAGATATACGAAACCGACCCCTGGCTGGAACCCTGGAAGGAAGCCATCGACGCCCGTCACGACCGCATTCTTGCCGATTTGAACAAACTGACTGCGGCGGTGGCCGATAGTGGGGAGGCCCTCGCTTCCGAGAGGCGTGCCACCCTTGGCGACGTTAGAGGGAGGGGCCTATCAAAGATGGGAGGGATGAGCGGTGAAACCGCGAACCGGATCGAAGGCATGAACCTCCCCGCAAAGCTGAACGCCGCCGTCAACAACCACCTGTTCTACGGCTTGCACAAGGACGCGGACGGCTGGGTGCTCCGCGAATGGGCGCCTAACGCAACACGCATCTATCTCATCGGCGACTTCAACAACTGGAAGCGCACCGCGGCCTGGGCGCTGACTCCGCTGGGTGGCGGCAACTGGGAGATCCGCGTGCCGTCGATGTTCCTCAAGCACGGCGAACTCTACAAACTCTTCATAGAATGGCCCGGCGGCGGGGCCGAACGCCTTCCCGCATACGCCACGCGCGTCGTGCAGGACCCCGACACCAAAGTCTTCTCGGCCCAGGTATGGGACGCGCCGCAATACAAGTGGAAGAACCCCGACGCTCCCACGGCGAAGAACCCCTACATCTACGAATGCCACATAGGAATGGCGACCGAGCAGGAGAAGGTGGGCAGCTTCGACGAGTTCCGCAAGAACGTGCTCCCGAGAGTCAAGAAGCTCGGCTACAACGTTCTGCAGATAATGGCCCTGCAGGAGCATCCGTACTACGGGTCGTTCGGCTACCAGGTGAGCAACTTCTTCGCGCTCAGCTCCCGCTTCGGCACTCCGGAAGAATTCAAGAGACTGGTCGACGAAGCCCACGGAATGGGAATAGCGGTGATTATGGACGTGGTGCACTCGCACTCGGTGTCCAACGAAGACGAAGGCCTGGGCCGCTTCGACGGCCGCGAGGACCTGTACTTCTATCAGGGCGACGCCGGGCATCATCCCGCCTGGGGATCGCGCTGCTTCGACTACGGCAAGGACGAGGTCAAATACTTCCTGCTGAGCAACTGCAAGTTCTGGATGGAAGAATACCATCTGGACGGCTTCCGCTTCGACGGCGTAACCAGCATGCTCTACTGGGACCACGGCCTGGGCACCGACTTCGGCGACTACAGCCTCTATTTCGGTCCCGGAGTGGACGAAAACGCCGTGAGCTATCTGGCGCTCGCCAATATGCTCATCCACAGCATCAAGCCCGACGCGATAACGATTGCGGAGGACGTCAGCGGAATGGCGGGCCTGGCGGCTCCGTTCGAGGCAGGCGGCGTGGGATTCGACTACCGTATGGCGATGGGCGTGGCGGACCATTGGATAAAGTGGATCAAGGAGAAGGGCGACGAGCAGTGGAGCCCCGGCGAAATATGGTTCGAGCTCACCCGCAAACGCGTGGACGAGAAGGTGGTGAGCTACGCCGAATGCCACGACCAGGCGCTGGTGGGCGACAAGACCATAATCTTCCGTCTCATCGACAAGGAGATGTACTGGAGCATGGACAAGGCTTCCTCCAACCTGCTGGTGGACAGGGGAATAGCGCTCCATAAGATGATTCGCCTCGTTACCGCCGCGACGGCCGGAGACGGCTATCTGAACTTTATGGGCAACGAATTCGGGCACCCCGAGTGGATAGATTTCCCCCGCGAGGGCAACGGCTGGAGCTTCAAGTACGCTAGGCGCCAGTGGTCGCTGGCGGACAACGGCCTGCTGCGCTACGGCGGCCTGCAGGAATTCGACGCCGCGATGATACATCTGCTCCGCGACGGCGACGTTCTCTCCGAGGCCCCGACACTGCTGCGTGCGGATGAAGAGAAAAAAATACTGATTTTCCTACGGAAAAATTGTATCTTTGCATTTAACTTCAATCCGGTGGATTCGTACGAGAATTACGGATTCGCCGCACCCGAGGGCGATTATGTGCTTGTGCTGGATTCGGACGAACCGCGTTTCGGCGGTTTCGCCCGCTTGAAGTCGAGCGAAGAGCACTCCACGGTTGAAGGGGAATTGAGACTGTATTTGCCCGCGCGGTGCGCGCTGGTGTTGCGAGGAGTTTCTTCGCTGCGCTCAGAATGACAGGGAAAAAGATTGAAGACCAAAGTAGACTATGGCTTTTTTGAAATTTAATAAAGCGGAACTCGTTAACCTGTCCTACTCGTTGAAGAGAGAGGTTATATTCGCCAACAAGACGGGCGCTTACGCCAACACGACGATAGTCTCCTGCAACACCCGCCGCTACCACGGTCTGATGGCAGTGACTCTCGACCGTTTCGGAGGGGACAAGTTCCTGCTGCTTTCGGCAGTGGACGAAACCTTCGTGGTGGACGGCAAGCAGTTCCATCTCGGCATCCACAACTACGGCAACGTCTACGACCCGAGGGGCCACAAGTACGTGGTCGACTTCGAATCGGATCCCGCCCCCGCCATCACCTACAAGGTGGGAGAGATTCTTTTCCGCAAGTCCCTGCTGCTGCTTCCCGACAAGGACCAGGCCCTCATCAAGTACGAGCTGCTGTCCTCGCCCTCCAAGGTGGAGCTTCAGCTCAAGCCTTTCCTCGCCTTCCGCAACATCCACTCGCTGACATCCCAGAACGACCAGGCGAACACCGATTACGTGGCCGTGCCGGGAGGAGCGCAGTACTGTATGTACCCGGGATTCCCCAACCTGGTGCTCCAGCTCTCGAAGAAGGCGGTCTACAGCCACAATCCTTCGTGGTACTACGGCATCACCTATTCCGACGAATACCGCCGCGGGTTCGACTGCCGCGAGGACCTGCTGGTTCCCGGCCAGTTCTCGCTGACGCTGGAACCCGGCCAGAGCGTGGTTCTCTCCGCTTCGCTTTATGAAGAAAAGCCCGCGGGCCTTGCCAAGCTCTTCGAAAGCACCCTCGCCAAGACTCCCAGCATAAGCTCCTCCCGCGAGCAGCTGGCTCTCTGGGCGAACCTCTTCATCTGCAACCACAACGGACGCAAGCGCATCACGGCGGGCTTCTCCTGGATGTTCACCGGACTTCTGCGCGAAACTCTCCTCGCCCTGCCCGGGCTCACGCTCTACGCATCGGGCAACAAGGCGGAGTTCGAAGAGATTCTCGACAACCTCATAGCGGACGAGCAGGAACGCCTGCTGCGCCGCACCACCCAGGTCGAGGCTCCTCTCTATCTCGCAAGCGCCCTGCAGGCATACATCGACTTCGGCGCCGACCCCGAGGCGGTTTGGAAGAAATACGGCCCGATGGTCAAGAAGATTATCGCCAGCTATCTTCCCGGCGTCCGCCGCGAAGTCGCGATGCATCCCAACGGACTCCTTTGGGCGCAGGCCGACCGCGTGGCGCTTACCTGGATGAACGCATACATCAACGGAAATCCCGTCACGGAGCGTCCCGGCTACCAGGTCGAGACCAACGCATTCTGGTACAACAGCATCTGCTTCGCGCTGGAGATGGAAGAAAAGTACGGCTCGAAGGCCTTCATCAAGGAATGGGCCCCCGTCCGCGACCTCATCCTCGCCAACTTCCAGAAGACTTTCTGGAACGAGGAGCGCGGCATTCTCGCCGACTACGTGGACGGCTACGGCCAGAACCTCGATATGCGTCCCAACCAGATGTTCGCAATCTGGGTGAAATACTCTCCGGTGGACGAAATGCTGCACCGCCAGATCTTCCGCGCGGTTGCGGCCGAACTCGAAACCGGACGCGGCATCCGCACCCTGAGCCCCCGCGACACCAAGTACAAGGGCGTCTACGAAGGCTCGCAGATCGACCGCGACCTCGCATACCATCAGGGCAGCACACGTCCCTGGCTGCTCCAGTACTATGTGGACCTGGGCTTCAGGCTCAACGGCCCCGGATTCTGGAAAAAGGCCGAATGGCTCTGCGAAGGATTCTTCCAGGACCTCGGCAAGCACGGAGTGGGCGCGTTCAGCGAACTCTACGACGGAGATCCCCCGCAGGAGCCCCACGGAGCCATCGCTTCGGCTCTCAGCACGGCGGCCCTCCTTGCGGTGGATTACGTAATGGATAAAAACAAGGAGGAGGCGAAATGAGAGTACTGATGTTCGGTTGGGAGTTCCCTCCCCATATCGCGGGCGGTCTGGGCACTGCCTGCGAAGGCATTGTTAAAGGCCTTGCCTATAACGGAGTGGAGAGCATCTTCGTGATGCCTTCGGCTTCCGGCGACGAAGACCAGAGCGCCACGCGCATCATCAACGCCAGCGACATCGCGGTGGAGAACGTCGCGGGCTCGCTCGACGAGTTCCTCGACAAGGTGAAGTTCGTTCACATCGGCTCCAATATGATTCCTTACGCCGACCCGGAGGAGTTCTCCAATATGGTCGAGGACGAACGCAAGCGCCAGCTCCAGGACTTCAAGGTCAGCTACCGCCAGAAATACAAGTTCTCCGGCAAGTACGGAGCAAATCTGCTTGAAGAAGTTGCCCGCTACGCCATGGTGGGCGGCACGATCGCCCAGCAGCACAAGGACGAGTTCGACATCATCCACGCGCACGACTGGCTCACCTACCTCGCCGGCATCGCCGCCAAGGAACTTTCGGGCAAGCCGCTCGTTGTGCACGTGCACGCGACCTCGTTCGACCGCGGCACCGACGATATGGTGGATTCCCGCGTCTACGCCATCGAGAAACGCGGAATGGAATACGCCGACCGCGTGGTGACGGTGAGCGACCTCACCAGGGGCATCGTCATCAACAAGTACGGCATCGATCCGTCCAAGGTGGTCACGGTGCACAACGCCGTGGACTTCAGCGGACGCGACAACCTCAGCGTCGAGAGGGGAGTGCGCGACAAGGTCGTCACATTCCTCGGGCGCATAACTTTCCAGAAAGGCCCCGAATACTTCATCGAGGCGGCCGCGAAGGTGCTCAAGCGCACCAAGGGCGTCCGTTTTGTGATGGCGGGCAGCGGCGATATGATGAACCGAGCCATCCGCATGGTGGCCCGCAGGGGCATCTCGGACCGCTTCCACTTCACCGGTTTCCTGCGCGGACAGGAGGTGCAGAAGATGTTCGCCCTGTCGGACGTCTACATTATGCCTTCCGTATCGGAACCCTTCGGCATCAGCCCTCTCGAGGCTATGCGCACGGGAGTTCCTTCCATCATCAGCCACCAGAGCGGCGCTGCAGAAGTGCTGAAATACGCCCTCAAGGTGGATTTCTGGGATGTCGACGCAATGGCGGACGACATCTACGCGCTGCTCACTTATCCGGCCCTCGCCCATTTCTCCGAAACCCACGGATACCGCGAGGTCAACGAACTCAAGTGGAACAACGCCACCGCAAAGCTCAAGAAAGTTTACGAATCCGTTTTAAACCGATAGATTATGGCAAAGAACATCTGTTTCTATTTCCAGGTACACCAGCCGGACAGGCTTCGTCTCTACAGGTTCTTCGACATCGCGAAGGACTCCCACTACTATGACGACTATATGAACCGCGCCATCCTCAAGAGGATCGCGGAGAAGTGCTACCTGCCTATGAACGCCCTGCTGCTCAAAGCAATCAAGGCATCCAAGGGCACGTTCAAAGTTGCCTTTTCCATAACCGGCTGCGCGCTGGACCAGTTCTCGCGCTATGCCCCCGAGATCATCGACAGTTTCAAGAAGCTGGCGGCGACGGGCAAGGTGGAGTTCCTGTGCGAAACCTACAACCATTCCCTGGTTTCGCTCCAGAGCCAGAACGAATTCAGGCATCAGGTGATGCGCCACAAGGCGGCCATCAAGGAATATTTCGGCGTGGAGCCTACGGCTTTCCGCAATACCGAGCTCATCTATTCGGATGCAATCGGCGCCCAGGTCTACGATATGGGATTCAAGACGATGCTCACCGAAGGAGCAAGGCACATCCTCGGATGGCGCAGCCCCGACTACCTGTACTGGAACGACCGTCAGCCCGAGCTCAAGCTCCTGCTCCGCAATTACGGCCTCAGCGACGACATCGCGTTCCGCTTCTCCAACAGGGGATGGGACGGATGGCCGCTCACGGCCGACAAGTTCCTGGACAAGGTGGCGGAGGCCGACGGCGACATCGTGAACCTCTTGATGGATTACGAGACTTTCGGCGAGCATCAGAGCGCCGACTGCGGCATCTTCGAATTCATGGAAGCTCTTCCCGTCAGGGCCAAGGCCCGCGGCGGGTTCACTTTCGTCACCCCTTCCGAGGCGGCTGCAAAGTTGAAACCGGTATCCGAACTCGAGGTTCCCGAACCCATTTCATGGGCGGACGAAGAGCGCGACATTACCGCCTGGCTGGGCAATGAGCTCCAGCAGGACTCTTTCAACAAGCTTTACGGACTTGTGGAGAAACTCTCCATCCTCGACGATCCCCAGCTCTGGGGCGACTTCGGGAAACTCCAGGAGAGCGACCACTTCTACTATATGTGCACCAAGTTCTTCTCGGACGGCGACGTGCACAAGTACTTCAACCCGTACAATACGCCTTACGAGG
>JAGABD010000055.1 GCA_017614795.1 Bacteroidales bacterium | reverse complement strand
TCTTCGGCAAGGAGGTCTTCGGCGGCACCGGAATGAACATCTGGAACCCCGCCCTGCTCACCCGCGCATTCCTCTTCTTCTCCTATCCTACCGAGATGTCGGGCTCTTCCTGCTGGATTCACCTGAATGAGGGTGAAACCCTGGTGGACGGCTTTACGGGAGCTACTCCCCTCGCCCTCGGCGACAGCGCCGCGCATTACAGCACCAGCGTCTGGAGCTACATCATCGGCACGATTCCCGGATCGGTGGGAGAAACTTCGGTCATCGCCATCCTGCTGGGCGCCTTCATCCTCATCTGGACGGGCGTGGCAAGCTGGAAGATAATGACCGGTTCCGTACTCGGAGCGCTCTTCGTGGGCGGCCTCGCCAACCTCTTTGGCGTGGGCATCCCCTTCTGGGAGCATCTGATTCTCGGAGGATTCGCGTTCGGTACGGTCTTCATGGCCACCGACCCCGTGACATCCGCACAGACCGAGGCCGGCAAATGGATCTACGGCATCCTTATCGGAGCCCTCTGCATCACAGTACGCCTCTTCAACCCCGGCTATGCCGAAGGAATGATGCTGGCGATTCTCCTTGGCAACACCTTCGCACCGGTCATCGACCACTGCGTGGTGAGCGTGCATATCAACCGTAAGAACAAAAAAGCGCTTGCACTATGAATACGAACGGAAACGTCTATACAGTAGTCTACACCGCGATAATAGTTGTCGTGGTTGCGGCAGTGCTCGCTTTTGCGGCAGGCAGCCTCAAACCTATGCAGGATGCCAACATCAAGGCTGAAACCCTCCGTCAGATGATGGCGGCGGCCCGGATCGAACCCGCCGAGGAACTCTATGCAACTGCCAACGCGGAGATTCTCAATCTTTACGCCGAGAACATCCAGGAGGCCTACACGATAGGTCTGGACGGCCGGAAGAACGGCGAGCTCTCCGTCGCGGCGGACAAAATCGAACTGGTGGACAAGCTGAAACCGCAGCACAAGGGCATCCTTGCCGGCGGCGAAGTCACCCTGCCGGTTTACATCTTCAAGAGCGGCATCGCGGTTATTCCCATCTACGGCGCAGGCCTCTGGGGTCCCGTCTGGGGCTATATCGCCCTGGAAGGCGACTGCCACACCATCGCCGGAGCCTTCTTCGACCATGAATCCGAAACCCCCGGTCTGGGAGCCAAGATCAAGGACGAAGCCTGGTTCCGCGATAAGTTCATCGGCAAGACCGTGGCATGGGGCGACGCTCCCGCTTTCCATCTGGAGAAAAATGCCGAGGTGACCGGAGCGAGCAACGCAGTGGACGCTATTACCGGCGCCACAATGACTTCCAAAGGCCTTAACGAGGCGCTCAACGTCTGGTTCGGGGCATATTCGAAGCACTTTAACAAAACAGAGGAGGAATAGGTTATGAGCATTAAAGAAACATTCCTCAATCCCATACTCAAGGGCAACCCCATCACCGTGCTCGTGCTCGGCATCTGCTCTTCGCTGGCAGTTACCGTGCAGCTCAAGGGCGCGCTCGTGATGGCACTATCGGTAACCGTGGTTACCACCCTTTCGAGCCTTATCGTTTCGCTTCTGCGCAACACCATCCCCAACCGCGTACGTATTATCGTGCAGCTGGTGGTGGTCGCAATGATGGTGATTCTGGTAGACCAGGTCCTGAAGGCCTTCGAGGGCACTTATCCCATCGACAAGCAGCTCTCGGTTTACATCGGCCTCATCATCACCAACTGCATCGTGATGGGCCGTATCGAGGCTTTCGCCCTCGGCAGCAAGCCCTGGCCTTCGCTGGTGGACGGTTTTGCCAACGGTCTCGGCTACGGACTCATAATCGTAGTGGTGGCCTTCTTCCGCGAACTTCTCGGAAGCGGCACTCTCTTCGGCCTGCAGGTGCTTCCCGCCGGCTACGTGCCCAACAACCTGGTGATACTGCCGCCTTTCGCGCTCATCCTTCTGGGATGCATCATCTGGGCCCACAGGGCGTTTGACAAAGAACTTCAGGAAAAATAGGAGGACGGAAGTATGGAATATGTATCATTGTTCGTAAAATCCATCTTCGTGGACAATATGATTTTTGCCTACTTCCTCGGCATGTGCTCATACCTAGCAGTAAGCAAGAACGTAAAGACCGCGAACGGACTGGGTCTGGCGGTGATTTTCGTGCTTCTTTGCACTCTACCGCTCAACTATCTCCTGAACCGCTACGTGCTTCTTCCCGGCGCCCTTTCGTGGCTCGGCGAAGGATTCGCGGAAGTGGACCTCAGCTTCCTCAGCTTCATCATCTTCATCGCTGTCATCGCGGCCTTCACACAGCTGGTCGAGATGATCGTGGAGCGCTTCCTCCCCTCGCTGTACTCGTCGCTCGGCATCTATCTGCCGCTGATCGCCGTGAACTGCGCAATCCTAGGAGGCAGCCTCTTCATGCAACAGAAGGAATTCGCGAATGTCGGTGAAAGCGCAGTGTACGCGCTCGGAAGCGGCATCGGCTGGTATCTCGCAATCGTGGCGCTCGCCGCAATCCGCGAGAAGATGGCCTACAGCAACGTGCCCGCGCCCCTCAAGGGCATCGGCATCACCTTCATCACGGTGGGCCTGATGGGCATCGCGTTTATGATTTTTATGGGTATTTCACTTTAGGAGGGCAGGATTATGATCAAGACAGTTATTGCGGCAATAGCGGTAATCACGCTGGTTACCCTTCTGCTTGTGGCTCTCCTGCTCTGGGTGAAGGACAAGATCACCCCGAAGGGAACCGTAAAAATCGACATCAACGACGGCAAGGTTTCGCTTGACGTTCCCCAGGGCGGCGACCTGATGCACACTCTGGCGGACCAGAAGATATTCCTCCCCTCCGCCTGCGGCGGCAAGGCCAACTGCGGCCAGTGCAAGGTGCAGGTGCTCGAGGGCGGCGGAGAGATTCTCCCCACCGAGGTGGGATTCTTCAACCGCAAGCAGATAAAGGAAGGCATGCGACTGGGTTGCCAGGTGAAGGTCAAGGAAAACCTGAAGATAGCGGTGCCCGAGAGCACGCTCAGCGTGAAGAAGCTCGAGTGCGAAGTCATCTCCAACAAGAACGTCGCGACCTTCATCAAGGAATTCACGGTGCGTCTGCCGGAAGGCGAGCATCTCGACTTCAAGAGCGGCGAATACATCCAGATCGACATCCCCGAGTACGACATCGACTTCGCGGACATCGACGTGGATCCCATCTACCGCGGCGACTGGGAGAAATACGGATTCTTCGGCATCAAGTACAAGAACACCGTTCCTACCGTGCGCGCCTACTCGATGGCTTCCTATCCCGCCGAGAAGGACATCATCAAGCTCAACGTGCGTATCGCGACTCCCCCGTTCGACCGCAGCCAGCCCAAGGGCGTGTTCAAGATGCTGCCGGTTCCTCCGGGCATTTCGTCCTCGTATGTGTTCACCCGCAAACCGGGCGACAAGGTCACCATCAGCGGCCCCTTCGGCGAGTTCCTCCTTCCGGAGAACGATCCCAAGGATATGGAATACATCTTCGTGGGCGGCGGCGCCGGCATGGCCCCTCTGCGCAGCCACATAATGCATCTGTTCAAGACTATGAAGACCGACCGCAAGGTGCACTTCTTCTACGGAGCCCGCAGCCTTGTGGAAGCCTTCTACCTGGAGGATTTCGCGGAGATAGAGAAAGAGTTCCCGAACTTCAAGTTCCACCTCGCCCTCGACCGTCCGGATCCCGCAGCGGATGCCGCAGGCGTGGCCTACACCCCGGGCTTCGTGCACAACGTGATGTACGAGACCTACCTCAAGGACCACGAAACTCCCGAGGACATCAAGTACTTCATGTGCGGTCCTCCTATGATGGTGGGAGCGGTCAACGGACTGCTCGACAGCCTCGGAGTTCCGCCCGAGAGCATACTCTACGACAACTTCGGTTGATGAAAAGTCGCCCTTTCACCGGGGCGATTTTTCATATAAAATATAATTTAACTCTTAAAGAAACATAAAAAGTTTCGCATTAAAGTTTTAATTATCTGTTTCATATATAAACGGCGATTAGATTTGCGGCACAATGCTACACGAAAGGAAGAGCAGGAGCCGCAAATTTTGTCTTTCGGGGCGATCGCCCCGGGGCACTCTGCCCCTCTACATTACCTACAGGTTCCATTTGTCTTGCTTGCTTTTTGTAACTGCGGTTTCTGCTTCTTCCTGTAGCAAAGACTTCTCGATGGGAACAAGCCCGAAACCGGCACAAGACAGCATCACAATCAGCCTGACGCCATCCTGGCAGGTGGAGATGGCCAGCCTGGACCTCTATATTTACGACGACAGTGGCATCCGCCCCCTGCTATACCACAAGGCAGAAACAGGCATGTGCAAGAATCTGAAAGCGCCCAATCCGGGGGTAGATTTCATAGCCGTTGCCATAGCGAACTCGCCGGGACGTATGGACGCGGGCGCGCTCGGCAGTTTCGACGCTATGGAAAGCCTCGTGATGAACTATGCGAGCGAACTCGCCGGAAGACCACTTCTCAGCGGGATGGCGCAGGGGCGGGGCGACGTCGTAATAACCCTCTCTCCCCTGCTTTGCGCCGTGCAGCTGCAATCGGTCGACAATCTGCTGGAAGGCAGGCCCCTTCTCAAGAGCCCCCGCATATTCTTCCGCTATGCGAACGCATCCGCGCAAGTGCTGCGTCAGGACGGCTTCAGGGCATCGCAGACGGTGGAATCGCCCGTCGGGCTCCGCTCTCCGGAACTCTTTTTCGCATATCTTCCGCAGGACATAGGATACTACCGCAGCGAGCCCGGAATCACCCTCTATTGCTACCCAAACGACTCGCCTTTCCCGACCATCGGAACGCCACGCACGGAACTCGTCCTCGAGGCGGAATCCGACAGCCTGACCGTAGGCTTCTCGACGGTGCTTCCGGCGCTGCCGCGCGGAGGTTTCACGCCCGTACGTGTCGTCGCAGACGACAACTCCCTGATTTATTGCAAAGAAACGGAAAAATGACTACATTTGCTTGATATACACTATAGCGGGCAAATGACTAAGGTAATTACCTACGGAACCTTCGACCTTCTCCACCAGGGGCACATCAACCTCCTGAAGCGCGCGAAAGCGCTCGGAGACTGGCTGATAGTCGGCGTCACCACCGACAATTTCGACCTTGAAAGAGGCAAGCTCAACACTTGCGACAATGTAATGAAGCGTATCGACGCGGTACGCGCCACAGGCCTCGCCGACCAGATAATCATTGAGGAATACCGCGGCCAGAAAATCGACGACATCCACAAGTACGGCGTCGACATCTTCGCCATCGGTTCCGACTGGGAAGGCTACTTCGACTACCTCAAAGAGTTCTGCAAGGTGGTTTACCTCCCCCGCACGGAGGGCATCTCCAGCACCATGCTCCGCCAGGAGCAGGCCGTTCTCCAGCTCGGAATAATCGGCACCGGCAGCATCGCGGGACGTTTCGTGGACGAGTCCAAGTTCGTCAACAGCATAAGCATCGCGGCCGCCTTCAACCCCGACAGGGCCGAAGCCGAGGCCTTCTGCAAGGAAAAGGGCATAGAGCGCTGCGCGGCAAGCCTCGACGAGCTTCTCGCAAACTGCGACTCCGTATATGTCGCCTCCCCGCACTACACCCACTACGACTACGTGAAAGCGGCTCTAAAGGCCGGCAAGCACGTCCTCTGCGAAACGCCCCTCGTGCTCGAAACAGCCCAGGCGGAGGAACTCTTCGCGCTCGCGAAGAAGCAGGGGAAGGTGCTGATGATGGCCCACAAAACCGCCTACTGCCCCGCTTTCGGGCATCTGGTGTCGCTTCTGCAGTCCGGCGCCATCGGCGAAATAGTGGACTTCAACGCCGCCACCACGACCATTACCGACATGAAGTCGGAGAAGATGGATTCCGCGCGTTTCGGCGGCAGCATGAACGAGAACGCCTGCTTCCCTCTCCTGCCCATCCTGAGGCTCTTCGGCACCGATGTCAGGAAATTCCATTTCATCTCCAAGATGAAGGAGGGCGTGGACATCTTCACCAAGGGCCTGATGCTCTTCGACAACGCCTGCGCCAACTTCGAGGTGGGGCTCGGAGCCAAGACCGAAGGCAGCCTCGTGGTATCCGGCACCAAGGGCTACGCATACGTGCCCGCGCCCTGGTGGAAGACCGAGTACTTCGAGCTCCGCTACGAGGACCAGAACCAGAACAAGAAGTATTTCTATCCTTTCGACGGCGAAGGACTTCGCTACGAGATAAAGGAATTCGCCTCGGCGACAATGTCCGACGGCTACTTCTACTCCAAGCTTCCCGAGAAGGAAATCATCGCGATGACCAGAATCCAGGAAGCGTTCAACAAGAAAGAAAACCTGACCATACTGAAATGAGTCTACCCCTGCATTCCTATGCATTCCCCGGCGACCTGTCCGCGGAGATAGCGAAAATCGGTTCCGAGCCGATTCCCTATATGCGCACCTCCGAATTCTCGGAGATCAACCTCGAATCCGAACGCATCCTGCTGGACCTCATCCACTGCAGGGGCGGCAGGACGATAATCTACACCGGCTCGGGCACGGGCGCGATGAGCGCGATCGTCGAGAACTACGCCGGCACTTTCAAAAAGGGCCTCGTCATCGACGGCGGTTCCTTCGGACACCGCTGGGCCGAGCTCTGCGGCTACTACGGCCTGCCCTACATACATTTCCACGTGCCCTTTGCAAAGGACATAGACTACGAGTTGCTGGAAAAGACCGTCGCGGAGGAAAAGCCGGAAGTGCTGCTCTGCCAGCACGACGAAACCTCTTCGGGCGTCCTCTTCAACGTGAAGAAGATAGGCGCCATCTGCCGCAAGCACGGCGTTTCCTTCGTGCTGGACGTCATCAGCAGTTTCCTCGCGGAAGAATTCGACATGGACGAGGTCGGCGCCGACATCTGCGTCACCAGCACCCAGAAGGGACTCAACGTGCCTCCGGGACTGTCCGTCATCTTCCTCTCCAAGAAACTGGAAGGCTTCAAGTTCGCCCACCGCGGCTATTACTGGGACTTCGAGGACAACCTCAAGAACCTCACCCGCGGCCAGACTCCGTTCAGCCCCGCCACAATCATCTTCCTGCAGCTGCATGCAAGACTCAAACAGCTCGAGGCCGAAGGAGGAGAAGCCGCAAACATAGCTCGAGTCCACCACCGGGCGGAATTCTTCCGGGGTGAATGCGAAAAATATGGCTGGCCGATGCCTACGGAGTCCAAGACCTACGCCATCACCGCCATCCAGACGGCAGATACGGCTGAGCGCAAGATATTCCGCGGCCTTATCGAGAAGTACAACACCTTCATCATGCCCGGCGGCATACCGGGATTCTACCGTATTTCCCATATGGGAGAGCAGACCGACGAAGAACTCGCCCTGCTTGCAGCAAGAATCAGGGAATTCGAAGCCCCTCTCCTATAGCCAGTAGACGTTTCCGAAGCGATACAGGTCGGTCTTCTGCACCTTTTTGGGCGGAAGTTCCATGTAATTGTCCCCGAAGATAGTACGGAGCACAAGGTCGTACTGCGCGGGGGCCTGGAACATGCCGTCCTCGAAAGGCAGGTCGACGTAGGAGTCGAAAACCGAGGCGTCGAAATAGAACTGAGGAGTGTCGGGGCAGCCTAGCGAACCGATGTGCCGTGTCTTGCGTCCGGCAAAGAGCGCATTCAGCAGAGTCACCTGGTCGTATGCAATCTGCGAAGGGTCTGCAGCCTTTAGACGAGGGTGCCCTTTAGTACGAAGGAAATACTTGATTTTCAGCGACAAGGGCAGCACTGGCGAAAGGACTGCGTGAACTCGCCTGACCTTCCTCGACATCTTCAGCAGAGCATTCAGCGAACGATAGATGCTGTCGTATTCCTCCCTGTTGTCGGGCACATAATCCATGGGGAAAATATCTACCCAGAGGCCACTGCTGTACTCTGGCGAATGCCAGGGCTGCAAACCGATGAGAGATGTCTTCTTCCTTTCCACCACGCGACCGAAGCTTATATAGCAGCGTGGGTCCTTCTCCCTGTCGATATACTCGTACTTGTCGGAGACATACTCGTTGCGGAAGCGGATATAATCCTCGCGGGGCATCACCAGGTCGATGTCGTCGTCCCAGGGAATAAAGCCCTTGTGGCGCACTGCTCCGAGAAGAGTTCCGAAAGCGAGGGAATAGCGGATGCCGCGGGGGCGGCAGAAGGCATCGATATCCCTCAGAAGATCGAGGGAATGACGGTGCAATTCGTTCAAAGTCATCGGTTTCACGATGCAAAGATAGACAATAATTTGTCTATGCATGGAAAAATTGTTACTTTTGTAAGATATGAATGAGAAACTCGTCTATCTCAGTTTTACCGACGAAAGGGTAGTTTCCGCGTGGAAATCCATGGAGACCCCCGAAATGAGTCCGTTCCTTCATTACGACTATCTCCGCTACGCATACACATGCACCCGCCTCACCAGGCCTTACCGGCCGAAAGTGGCCTGCATCTTCCGTGGCGAGGAGATTGTGATGCTGCTGGCGGTTATGACCAGCCTCGACGGGCGCTATCTCAAGCTTCTGGGCGACATTCAGGGCTGCGACCGCTGCGACGCCCTCTGGAAGCCCTCCCTATCCCTGGAAGAAAGAAGGGAACTCGCCCGCTTCTTCTTCGCTGCGGAGCGCCGGAAAATGAAGATACACCGTATAGAGGACGGTTCTCCCCTGCTGGACGTAATTCCTCAGGAGCGCGTGGTGAAGGTAAACGTAGAACCCTACGTGCACATTCCCCTCACTACCGACCTTGAATCGCACATAGCCACCCTCTCATCCTCCGTAAGGCAGAACATCCGCACGGCATACAACAGGATGAACCGCGACGGCATACAGTTCCGCCTGGAGATCTTCGACGCCGAAAGGCCGATAGACGAAAAGACCTGGAAAGAGCTGATGGACCTCTATTTTTCCCGCCTTTTCTCCAAATACAAGAGCAAGCTGGTGGGCAATATCTTTTCCAGATGGAAACAGAAGTTCATCTACTACCGAATTAAGCACGATACCCTCTCGCTGCACTACCTGTCCAATTCCTTCCACGCCATTCTTTACAACGGCGACAGGATGATGGCCTTTATGAACGGCCTCAAAACCCACGACGGCAAGGTTGTGGCGGTGCCGAGGCTTGCAATCGACGCGGATTACCGCTTCTACTCCCCCGGCTACGTGCTGGTTGTGGAAGTGCTTCGCTACATAGCCTCACACCCCGTGCTGGAGGAACTCGACCTCAGCCGCGGCGACGAAAAATACAAACTCGACACCGGAGGCATACTCTATCACGCCTCCGACTTTGACCTGAAATCTGTCCGATAATATGAAAGCCCTGATACTCAATTCCGGCCTCGGCCACAGGATGGGAGTGCTCACAAGCGAGCACCCCAAGTGTATGACGGAAGTGTCGCATACCGACACCATTCTCAGCCGCCAGCTCAAACAGTGCGTCGACTACGGCATCAGCGAAGTGGTGATGACCACGGGCTATTATGACAAGGTGCTGGTGGACTACTGCAATTTCCTGCATCTCCCCCTCAAGTTCACCTTCGTGAACTACCCTCTTTACGACAAGACCAACTACATATACAGCCTCTGGTGTGCCAAGGACCATCTGCAGGACGACGACATCCTGCTGATGCACGGCG
>JAGABD010000054.1 GCA_017614795.1 Bacteroidales bacterium | reverse complement strand
GTTCCTCAGCCACCAAACCATCCTACAGCATTATTTCCTACAAGGATGTCACCAACAGCACGGAGGAACCAGTTTACGGCGCCGGAATGAGCATTCGCTGTCCATATGCCATGCTCAGCGACGTTCACGACCATCTGACATCCAAGAACACCTGGTGGCTGAAAAAGGACCAGAACGAATATGGAACGGGAGAGCATAAGTATAGTTACAACGCCCATAATCTCTGGAATCACAAGTTCACCACATGGAATTACGAAGAAACCGCCGGAGTCGGCAAGACGGTCTATGATCCCTGCCCTCCCCGCTTCTGCGTACCGTCTTATCCTCAAATCTTCCCTGCATTCTCGACAAACGCATACGGAACAAACACCCAGGCCTGGGGTGCCTCCCTTGGATACGGACTGTATGTTGCCCCCGATTTCAAGGTATTCCTGCCATATGCGGGACAAAGATTCAAGGATGGGACATTTTCTTCTTCGGTATCCGGCAACGGCCGCTGGTGGCTTGCCAGCAACAATTCCCCCGAACTTGGCTCGATGGACAATATATACATATCTTCAGTCGGCAAAAAAATCAATCACGCTTCCGGGCACTGGAGCTCCGAGACGGACGCTGTAAACGGCTACTGCATCCGACCTGTGGAAGAAGAATAAAATTATTGCCAAAATGTTTGGTAGTGACGTTTTTTTCTCTATCTTTGCAGTCCCAAAACCGACGGTGGGTTCGTATAACGGTTAGTACTCGAGATTCTCAATCTCGCAATAGGAGTTCGATTCTCCTACCCACTACAACTTTTAATTTTCATTGCAATGAAGAAAGGTATACATCCCGAAACCTACCGACTTGTAGCTTTCAAGGATATGTCCAACGAAGATGTGTTCATCACCCGCAGCTGCGCCACCACCAAGGAGACGATAACCATCGAGGGTGTTGAATATCCGCTTGTGAAGGTTGAAATTTCCAACACTTCGCATCCCTTCTACACCGGCAAGACCAAGATCGTCGACACCGCCGGACGCGTTGATATGTTCTACCAGAGATACAAGGCCCGCAAGAAGTAATTTCTTCGGCACAAGGTTGATAAAGGACTGCGACAAGGTCGTGGTCCTTTTTTCTTTATTATTGAGTATATTTGCATTTGTACATACGCTTTGCAATGAAAAAGTATTTACCCCTCGTCACGCTCGCTGTCCTGGCGCTTCTTGCCGCCGGATGCAAAAAAGACGACAGCGGCAAAAATAAGAAGAAGGGCGAAGATCCCATTTCGGTCGTTTTCCTCGACAACGGGTCGCCCGTCACCGGCATTTCTCTCGACAACAACACCGTCCGCAAAGATATTGGCGTCGAGGTAAACCGCCCGGATCTCGTCTGGAACATCGAAAGCGACAAGCCCTGGTGCCACGTTTCCCTCAACGGGCATACCGGCTCCGGCAGTTTCACCATCGAGCTGGATGCCAACGAGAGCTTCGACGACCGCGAGGAAGCCACCCTCGTTTTTGTCGCCGGCGAGTATCGCGATTCCACCTTCAAGCTGACGCAGCGCGGCGCCGACTGCCTTCTCGCCCAGCCCTATATCATCTTCCCGAGGCTAGAAAGGGCTCTTGAACTCGATGTCACCGTCAAGAAAACTGCCGCCAGAGTGAACATCGAGTGCAACGAGTGGATCAATGTCGAGGAAATCAATTGGAATGAGGAAAATCACACCAAGACCTACACATTTAAAATATGGTCGGCAGATGGAAGAGGCAATTCGCGCTTCGGACGCGTTTCCTTCAATTGCGGCGGCGACAAAACCCATTTCTACGTATACCAGTTCTGTGGCGACCATCATTACGACAGCGAAGAGCATATCCTTTTCCCTGCAGACGAACCTTCCTCGATCAGCTTCAAGGCGCCCCGTCTGCTGATCCGGAGCATCAATCTCCCCTCTTTCGGCAGCTATACGGTATCCGACGAGCGGGAAGAGTATGATGCGTACACTTTCACGATAGAATTCGGGCAGAACCTCACGGGAGCGCCACGCGACATTGACGTTTCCGTAGTCTTGAACAATGCCGACGGCACTACGTTCTCCCTTCCCGGAATGATTCAGGGCTCTTGATTTTCGAACGATGATATCCTTGTTCCTCGGAATACTGCTTCAGTTCCCTGTCGCGCTGCCCGAAGCCAATCCGGCCGGAAAGCATCTCGATATGGCGGCGGCAGTGGTGAACGGCGGCATCAGGCCTGCGTCGAAGGCGTACCACTGGGAGGGGGCTTGTACGCTTGTGCCCGGCCCCGCCAAGAAGCCCGCTCCAAAGAAATACAGACTCCCGCAGCCCGAAGGCCCCGGAATAGTCTACGGGCATGTTGTTTCCCGCAACGAGTTCGGCATACGCAGCGGCGTTTTTCCTTCGCACAAGGGCGATCTGCTGGCCGTATACCGCAAAGACGAGAGCGCGGTGAGCGAGTTCCCGCTTCTGGACATAACCACCCGCACGGGCAGCCTCAGGAGCGTTCGCTACCCTATGGCGGGAATGGCTTCCGAGAAGCTTTCTCTCTGCATCTGCGACACCCTTGGCAACATTCTCTGCATCATAGTTCCCGAGGAGTTCGGCGAGGACCGCTATCTCTGCGGCATCACCTGGAGTCCGGACGACAGGAACATCTTCATACAGGTGCTGGACCGCTCCCAGCACGATATGCACCTTAATATGTATCGCGCGCGCGATGGCCGTTTCGTGAGGACTCTGCTTACCGAGCACAACGACGCCTGGGTGGAGCCCCAGGACCCGCTGTATTTCATAAAGGGGCGCTACGATTTCATTTACCGCACCGACAACAGGCACGGGCATCACAACCTCTATCTGTGCGACACGCTCGGCACGGTGGTCGTCCTGCCTACCGCTACCGCCGACGTCGCCTACGTTGGCAACGACGGTTCCCGCGTGTTCTACACGTCGTCCGAGGTATCTCCGGTGCAGAACCATCTTTTCTGCATCGGCCTGAACAAGTACAGGAGCGTGGCCAAGGCCCGCTTCACCAAGCCCCGCATGCTCACTTCCGGGCAGGGCTGGCACAGCGTGCTTCTCTCCCCCGACTGCAGCCGTTTCCTGGACGTTTGGAGCAGCTATGACGTACCGCGCAAGATTGCTGTACGCAGCACCGACGGCAAGAGTTCCGAGCTGCTGTTCGAAGCTCCCGACCCCCTCGCGGACTATGCCCGCTGCGCCATGGAGTTCGGCACCGTGAAGTCCGCCGACGGCAGGTTCGACAACTACTACAGGCTCTACAAGCCCCTTGGCTTCGACCCTTCGAAGAAGTATCCCCTTATAGTTTACGTGTACGGCGGGCCCCATTCGCAGATGGTGAAAGACTCCTGGCTTGGCGGCGTGCGTATGTGGGAGATGCTTATGGCCCAGCGCGGCTATGTAGTGTACGTGCAGGACAACCGTGGAACCTCGAACCGTGGGGCCGACTTCGAGAAGGCCATCAACCGTGCCTGCGGGCAGGCCGAGATGGCCGACCAGATGGTCGGCATAAACCGGCTCCTGGAGCAGCCCTGGATAGACCGCGAACGCGTGGGAGTGCACGGCTGGAGCTATGGCGGATTCATGACCATAAGCCTTATGGTGAACTATCCCGAGGTATTCAAGGTGGGAGTCGCCGGAGGCCCGGTAATCGACTGGAAATGGTATGAGGTGATGTACGGCGAGCGCTATATGGACACGCCCGAGACCAATCCCGAGGGTTTCGCCGAGACTTCGCTGATGGGCCGCGCCCAGGATCTTAAGGGCAAGCTTCTCATATACCAGGGAGCCGTTGACAGGACCGTTGTATGGCAGCACAGCCTCAGTTTCGTGCAGGAGTGCATCGAGAAGGGCGTGCAGCTGGACTATTTCCCCTACCCGCGCACCGAACATAATGTAATGGGGCCCTGGCGCGAGCATCTCATGCAGAAAGTAACCGACTATTTCGATTTATATCTATGAAGCAATACATCGCACAGAACAAAGAGCGCTTCTTCGACGAGCTCTTCAGCCTGCTGAGGATTCCCTCAATCAGCGCCAAGGCGACACACAAAGAAGATATGCGCCGCTGCGCCGAAAGGCTGGCAGCGCTTCTGGTAGAGGCCGGAGCCGACGAGGCGCAGGTCTTCCCCACCGACGGCAACCCCGTGGTGTTCGGC
>JAGABD010000053.1 GCA_017614795.1 Bacteroidales bacterium | reverse complement strand
CCAAAAAGGCAGCTGAGGATAAGGCAGCCAGAGAAAAAGCAGAAGCTGACAGACTTGCTGCAGAGAAAGCTGCAGCCGACAAGGCAGAAGCTGAAAGACTCGCCGCGGAGAAGGCAGCCGCTGAACTCGAAGCAGAGAGGCGTGCAGCCGAAGCTGCAGAAGCAGAAAGGCTCAAAGCTGTCGGAGACGATGACGATGACAAGCAGTCCTCTAACGGATTTCTGGGTGGCATCGGCACAACTGGTGGCATTGTCCTCGGCGCTGCCGCCCTCCTTCTTCTGTTCATCCTTATCTAATTCATAAGGCATATTTAAAGAGCGGCCTTGTCAGACGACAGGGCCGCACTTTTTTATGCTCCTCAGCCTACTTTACCGGGAAGTTGAAATAAGTGTCCGGGAAAGGCTCGTTCTTAAGGGTGAAGTGCCACCATTCGCTGTCCAGGGGCTTGAATCCGTGGCGCAGCATGGCATCGCGCAGAATCATGCGGTTTGCATATTGTTCGGCGGTAATGCCGCGGTAGTCGGGATGGCTCTCATGGCCGAACCAGTCGAAGGTCCCTCCCATGTCGACTTCCTTTTCGGTATTCATGTCGAAGAGCGTAAGGTCGATGGTAGAACCCCGTGTATGGCCGGATTTAGCCATTATATAGTCCTGTTCCAATAGCACCGGCTTGTCCAGCATGGGATAGAAGAAGCGCTTGGTGACCGTGTCGCCGGGGTTTTGCGACCAGCGCACGAAATGGTCAACCGCGCACTGGGGACGGTAGGCGTCGTAAATCTTGAGCCGATATCCGAGCCGCATCACGTCGTCGCTCACGGCTTTCAGGCTGTCGGCGGCCTCCTGGGTCATCAAGGCGGTAGGCGCCAGGTAACCGTCTATACGCGCTCCCACAAAGTTGTAGGTGCCGAAGTAGCGTATTTCCAGAATGGCATCGGGGACTGCTTCGGCAAGAGAAACAAAATGCTCCCGCCCCTGCTGTCCTTTTGCTTTCGCAAGATGCCGGAATTCGTCCTGCGCCAGCGCCATGTCGGCGCGAAAAGCCGCGCTGGTCTGCAAACGGGCATAACCGATGGAGGCTGCGGAACGGCTGGCGTCGACATCGCTCTGCCAATGGGCTCCGGCGATGACGCGGCTCTCGCCATAGGCCCATCCTCTGGCATATATTGCATCGGATGCGGCAGGATTGATTTCGGCCAACAAGAGGGAAAGCAGCCACGAACGCATCGTGTGCCCGGAAGGGTAGCTGCCTTCTCCGCGAAGGGTATCGTCCTCTCCGGTCAGCGTGGGCTCCTTGAAGTATTCGAAGGGCCGTATGCGATGGAAATGGGCCTTGGGAGCGACACGGGTCGGGTCTACGGTGTGCAGGCTCTTTACAAGAACATTCCAGATGAGCGGAGTGGCTTCTTTGGAAACTGCCATGCCGAACGCATCCTTGAATTCCGCCACAAGCGCTTCATAGGTCCAGACGGCATCGCGTTTGGCCATATCGGCGCGACCGGGGTCCTTTCGCTGCTCCTTGCCCCATTTATACCTCTGAACATCGTACTTGAATGCCGGAGAGCCCTTCTCGGGCGGTGCGGGGAGGCACTGGATAAGGTCCGGCAACTCTTCGACAGTGAAGTATGCTCGGCGTTCCTCCTGCGCATAGACCGCACAAACGCACAGAACGGCGCAAAGGAGGGAAGATAAGAATCGTTTCATAGATTATGCTACGGTTCCTTGCGGTGAAGTTTCCTATAAACCTTGAGGCTGCTCACCAGAGAATTGAACTGGCTCTTGGGGATGTGAGTGGCCCTCATATAGCCATTGCGGTCCACACGGAATTCCAACAGGCTGGTCACAAGCAGTTTCTGGTAGGTTACTGTGACCTTTTCCATCTGTCCGTTCGGGAAAGCGGCGGACAGGCAGCCTATGACCTCCATGCTGTCGCCCCTGGAACCCTTGAATATGGCCTGAAGCGTCTGCAGATATTCCAGGGCATCGGCCACAGTGTCGCCTATGGGGATGAACAGTTCGTAAATAGGGTCGATGTTGAACTGGATGATGTCGTCCCCGAGGCCGAGATGTCCCACGGAGAGCCAGTAATGGTTCACTCCGTCCACCGGCATATTGAAAACCTCGAGGTTTTCCTGCGTGCTCAACAAGCTGCCCTCGTTTCCCACTTCGAGATCGACAGTCACGAGCTCCAGGCGCTGGGGAATCTTCCCGATCTGCGCGAATGCGGCGACAGACCATACGAGGAGGGCGATGATAAGGAAGTACTTCTTCATATAATACTATTGTGTGGTTAAGATGCTCTCAATGCGCAGGCGAAGCGTCCCGGCGGGGACCCGGGCTTCGGCGATCTCGCCGACCTTCTTGCCCATCAGGGCGGCGCCGATAGGGGAGTTCAGCGAAATCTTGCCAGCCTCGAGGTCCATTTCGTGGGGGCTGACGATTTCGAAGGTCATCCGGGCATTTGTCGCCAGGTTGGTGAATTCTACCCGGCTCAGTAGGGATACCTGGTCTTTCGGGAGCGATTCCGGGTCGATCACGCGTGAATTCTCCAGGATCTTCTGCAGAAACTTGATGCGGCTGATGGTCTTTCCCTGCATGCGCCTCGCTTCGCGGTATCCGGCATTGTCGCTCCGGTCCCCCTGGGCGCTCATCTCCGCAAGTTCTTCCGACACCTTGGGGTAGACGTCGTTGATCAGATGCTTCAGCTCTGTCATGAGCTCGTCGTATCGTTGTTTCGACAGGTATTCCATTTCATTGCTAAGATAGTAAATTATGCGTAACTTTAAACCGTGAACAAGGATTTCATTATCCGCAATGAGCGGAAAGAGGATTACCGGGAGGTGGAAAACCTTACCCGAGAGGCGTTCTGGAACGTTTACCGTCCCGGATGCCAGGAGCACTTCGTGTTGAACCGATACCGCGGCAATCCGGATTTCATCCCGGAACTCGACTTGGTTATGGAGGTGGATGGCAGGATTATCGGCCACGTTATGTTTTCAAAGGCATCGATCGTCCTTGCCGACGGCGCGGCATTCCCTTCCTGGACCTTCGGCCCCATCAGCATCCATCCCGACTTCAAACGCAGGGGATACGGCCTCAAACTGTTGAAATATGCGCTTGAAAAGGCCCGTGAGATGGGCATAGGCCTGTTGCAGATGGAAGGCAACATCGAGTTTTACAGGCACGCGGGCTTCGATCTTGCCAGCAAGCTGAAGATTCATTATCACGGAGAACCCGCAACCAGCGAGGTCCCGTACTTCCTGGCGCAGGAGCTCATTCCGGGCTATTGGGGAGACCGAGAGGGAACTTATTGCCCGCCTGCAGGCTATTTCGTGGCCGAAGCCCAGCCGGAGGCCTTCGAGGCCTATGAGGCAGGTTTTCCTCACAAAGAAAAGCATCTGCTTCCCGGCCAGCTGCCGCAGTTCTGCCAGAGTTGCGGTATGCCACTCGCCAAGGACGGGGACTGCGGACACAATGCCGACGGCAGCATCAACTTCGACTATTGCCAATATTGCTATCAGGACGGCAAATTCCTGCAGGAATGCACTATGGACGAGATGATCGACCATTGCGCCCAGTTTGTGGATGAAGTCAACAAGATGCTGCCCGAGCCTATGACGAAGGAACGGTACAAGCAGATGATGCGTGGCTTCTTCCCGATGCTTAAACGCTGGAGAGTAACGAAATGAGACGGCTATTATTTGTTTTGCCCCTGCTTCTTGCAGTTTGCTGCGGGCGTAAAACCGGACATCTTCAGAACGGCGACCTGATTTTCGTGGGGATTCCCGCAGACTATCAGGCAGAAGCAGGTTCGATGGATGCCGCAATCTCTTCGGCGACCGGAAAGGATGGCGAACTGAATCTTATTCACGTCGCGATAGCCGAGGTGCAAGGCGACAGCGTATGGATTATTGACGCTACCATAGCCCACGGGGTGGACCGACACCCTCTGGATACTTTCCTCAAGGATTTCACACTTCGCGACGGGAGTTACCCCGAGTTTATCGTAAAGCGGGTTTCGGACATCGATGCCGATGCCGCGGTGGAGCGCGCCAAAACTTACTGCGGACGCGCCTACGATGTGCGCTTCCTTCCGGATAACGATGATCTTTATTGCACGGAACTGGTCCAGAAGTGCTATCTGGATGCCGGAGGCGATCAGGTTTTCGCCAGTTCTCCGATGAACTTCAAGGCTGCTGACGGAACTATGCCGCCCTATTGGGAATGGCTATTCGGCAAGCTGGGTATGGATGTTCCCCAGGGAGTCCCCGGCACCAATCCCCAGAACATGGCAGCCTCTTCACGGCTGACCGCAATTGATTATAAACTCTTTAGATAGCTCTTTCGCTCCTCCTCGGGGAACTTCTCAATGGCGTAGCGGAGCATAGTGCGGGGCATTTCGAGATAGCGGGGGCGGAGGAAAGATTCCAGCGCGTCCTTGTCGCGCTTGCCCGCTTCGCGAAGAAGCCACCCGACCGCCTTGTGGATAAGGTCGTGAGGATGGTACAGAAGGATGTCGGCGATGGCGAAAGTATCTTCTATCTGCCCGTGGCGAATGAATGTCATAGTGCTCACCATACCGATGCGCTTCTCCCAGATTGTCTTGCCATTGCGAGCTAGTTCGTACAGCAGCGAACGGTCCTTGTCAAGCAGCCAGACGCCCAGCAATGGGTAGCAGCTCAAGTCCACCAGGTCCCAGTTGTTGATGTGTTGCGTGTGGGCGAGATAGAAGTCTACGCATCTCTGCTGCAGGCCTTTGTCTTTTTTAGAATGGGCGAAGATCTCCACCAGCGTCAGCAATGCGGCAAGGCGCACCTCGTGGTACTCGCTGGCGATGCACTCCTCCAAATCGTCGAAAGACGTCTGCTTCCAGCATTCCTTGACGACGACGCGCGTCACCGGGACCTTTATGCCCAGAAATTTCTCGCCTTCGCCGTACTGGCCCGGACCGGTCTTGAAGAAACGCGCCAGCCCCGCCACCTGCGACGGGTCGGCGTGCGAAAGCATCTTCGAGTAAAGCAGATTCATAATTCCAGCCTTAAAACCCTTATCGGAGTATCCCTGCCCTGAGAAGGATCCACGACGGTTTCTCCTGTGGGGACGAATCCGCACTTTTCCATTACGCGGCCGGAAGCGGGGTTGTCGATGAAATGGCCGCTTATGAGCGACTTGAGCTCCGTGGTTTTGCGCAGATGATTTATCATCAGACTCAGCGCTTCTGTGCAGATGCCCCTGTTCCAGTACGGCCTGGCCACCCAGTATCCGCAGAGAGGTTCGCCCTCGCGGGCCGGAAGGTTGCATTCGCACGACGGCTCGTAACCCATTGCGCCGATGGGCTCTCCGGTTTCTTTGAGCACGATCGCCCAGGTATTCGTTGCATCGTTGAAAACGGTCCGGATTATCTCCAGGCTCTCCTCCACGCTCTTATGCGGCGGCCAGCCGGCTCGAGGCCCTACCTCCGGGTCGCTGGCATATTTGTACAGCACGGGCGCATCTTCATCGCGCCAGGGACGCAGAAGTATCCTGTCGGTTTCCATTTATCTTGATTTCTTCTCGCCAAGCACGCACCAGCGGATGACGGGGATGCGGCGAAGGATTTCGTAAAGAAGAGGGGAGAGGGTGAACACCGCGACGGCAAGGATTGCGTACATTGCCAGTGGAGGCAGCTGGGTGTACGTCTTCATCATATAGCCAAGGCTGGCAACCACCAGATAATGAACGATATACAGGCCGAAGCTAGAGCGTGTCATATACCCTGCGAAGCTGCAGGTGCGGTCGAAACGGGCGGCAAACCATCCCGTCATCGCTAGGCAGGAGAGCCATCCGTAGAGGCAGTTGAGAGGGCTGCCCATATACCGGGGAGACGTGTTGTCCTGGCCGAAGGTGGTGCCAATCAGCACGGCTCCGGAAATAACCGCGGCGGCCATAAGCGGGATCCAATATTTCTTAAGTTTTTCCTGCACTGCGTCGTGGGCGAAAACGAAATAGCCCAACAGCAGGCAAATAAGGTAGAAAACGGGTTTATAGAGGTTCATCAGCCCGTCGGCGGACTCGGGGCGGGGGTTGGCAATGAGCGTATGTTCGCCGGCCCAGAACAGCACTCCGAGCAGGACTAATGCAATTATGCCGGCCTTGCCGCAGAAGTTGAAGAATTTGTCCTTGCTGTCCAGTACCCTCACGAGCAGAAGCACGAGCGACAGAAGCCAGAGAAGCTGGATGAACCAGAGCGGCCCGATGCCGCTAACAGCCATCATAAGGTACTTCGCCGGCAAAGGCATCCCGTCGAACACGCCTGTCCTTGCGACCACCGCGGTATTGAAATAACCCACCATCCAGTGGAATACCAGCAGGCCGATGGTGCCGGGGACCAGCAATTTGCGGGTGCGGGCGCCAAACCATTTTCCGGCCGATTGCTTCTGAAGGGCATAGCGGGCGCTGATGCCGGCAAGGATGAACAGCAGTGGCATGAACCAGGGGTAGAGGATGTACATCACGACATCCTGATACTGATGCCATTCCGGATAAGTGCCGAAACCTCCGATGCCTCCGAAGACGCCCTTGTTGTTGTAAAAATAGAAGACGTGGTAGAACAGTACGAGCAGTACGGTCACCCAGCGAAGATTGTCAAGCCAATGTTTTCTGTCCATATTCACGATATAAAGGTACGGATTATTTGCGTAATACGGGGAAGAAAGTTATATTTGTGCATATGGTAAAGGAACTCGACCCGCACGCGCAGGAGTTGCTTGCGCAATATAAATCTCTGCTGCCTGTCTATAAGCAGATGGCGGATGTCATCCCCGAAAGACTGAAGGAATTCTTCGCAGAAGCGGGCATCATTGTCGCCGCGGTGGAGCATCGCGTGAAAGCGGAAGACTCCCTGGCAGGAAAACTCAAGCTTAAAGGCGGCAAATACAAGGACATCTTCGACATCACGGACCTCGTAGGCATCCGCGTGATTACGTTTTACATCGACGATGTGGACAAGGTGGCGTCCGTGCTAGAGCGCCTGTTCGAGATCGACTGGGAGAACTCCATCGACAAGCGCAAGGCCCACGAGATCGACAGCTTCGGCTATCTTTCCCTTCACTATATCTGCAGGATTCCGGAATCTGCGTACTCCAACCCGGAGCATCCGGAGTTGAACAAGATCCGTTTCGAAGTGCAGATGCGTACAGTCCTGCAGCACGCCTGGGCGAATATGAACCACGACACGGGCTACAAGAGCGGAGTGGAGATACCGACCGTCTACAAGCGCAATATGAGCCGCCTGGCGGGAATGCTGGAACTGGTCGACGACGAGTTCAGCCGCATCCGCAGGGAATTGGCGGACTATCGCCGCAACGTGCAGAAACTGGTCGCTTCCGGCAATCTGGAAGAAGTCCAGCTGGATGGCGATTCCTTCAGGAGTTTCCTCCAGATCGGGCCGTTCGACCGCCTGAGCAAACGGATAGCGTCCATCAACCAGGCGGAAATCCAGCCGGTGGACCTGAGCAATTTTCTCGCCCTGTTCAAGGCGATGGGCTTCAAGACGCTTGGCGACATAGCGTCGCTCATCAAAGACTACTCCGACGCGGCCTACCAGATCGCCTGCTTCCAGATGGGCATAACAGACCTGGATATAGTCTCTTCTTCAGTAGCGCCCCAGAACCTCTGTACGGCATACATTCTCAAGAACGGCGGCGGACGCGCCGGCCTGAAACTGATGCTCGACGCTCTCAACGGTCCCTCCGAAAGCAATGAATATATGGCAGATTACCTGCTCGAGCAGTCCAAGGACCTTCCTTTTATGAATAAATAGGTATGGCGAACAAACCATTGAATACCGATGTCCTGGACCGCGCCATCGTCTTTGCGGTCAGGGCGCATTCCGGCACCGAGCGCCGGGGGAAAGGTTACCCGTACATAGTACATCCAATGGAGGCTGTGGAGATAGTGGCCACGATGACCAAAGACCAGGAACTCCTGGCCGCGGCGGCCCTGCACGATACCGTGGAAGATACTGACGTGACGGTGGAGCAAATCCGTGCCGAGTTCGGCGACCGTGTAGCGGATCTGGTGGCATCGGAGAGCGATACATTCGAAGAAGGGGTGAGCGAGGAAGACAGTTGGCACAGCCGCAAGCAGGCGGCCATCGACCGTCTTTCCAAAGCCAGCCGCGAAGCCAAGATGGTCGCGCTCGGCGACAAGCTGTCCAATATGAGGGCCATCGCCAGGGACTACGCAGTACAGGGAGACGCCCTTTGGAATCTCTTCCACGCCAAGGACCCCAAGGACCACGAGTGGCACTACCGCGGCCTTGCGGATGCCCTCCGCGAATTGGACGGCACATTCGCATACAAGGAATTCGTAAGTCTTATCAATAAAGTGTTTGCATAATGGAAGCGATAAAAATATCCCTTGACGACTACGTCCTTTCCGGAGGCGGTTTCAACGGGGAGAGCTACGACCTCAAGGGCGACCCGACGGTTATGCTCAAACTCTATTTCCCCGGCAAGATACAGCAGCCGCTGGATGAAATGAACCTTGCCCGCAAGGTATACGAGATGGGCATTCCCACCCCCGAGCCCGGCGAATATGTGGTGACCGAAGACGGCCGTTACGGCATCCGTTTCAAGCGCATCCTTGGCAAGAAGTCGTACTCACGCGCAACGGGCGACGAGCCGGGAAAGGTGGCGCAGTATGCCGCTGAATTCGCGCAGATGTGCAGGCAGCTGCACGCCACGCACGTGGATATGACGCAGTTCGAGAACGTCAAGGACCGCTATTACCGGCTTCTCGAGGAGAATCCCTTCTTCTCGACAGCCGAAAAAGACAAGCTTGCCCGTTTCATCGCAGACACTCCAGACGAAGATACCGCGGTCCACGGAGACCTGCAGTACAGCAACGCCATCTTTGTGGGCGACAAGCGCTATTTCATCGACCTCGGCGACTTCTGCTGGGGCAACCATCTCTTCGATCTCGGCCAGGTGTATCTCTGCTGCTATCTCAGCAGCGAGGAATTCATCAGCGAGACATTCCATATGCCGAAATCGCTGGCGATGAAGTTCTGGGACTGTTTCGTCCCGGTCTACTTCGGCGAAGGCATTCCCGCGAAGGAAGTCGAAGAAATGATCCGTCCGTATGCAGGCCTCAAGACACTCATCATCGAACGGGACAGCAAGTGCCCGATGCCTGAATTCCGCGCAGCCCTTACATCCATCCTTTAACACCTTTCTATCGTGAGAAAATTCCTTCTGCCGGTGCTGCTTCTCCTGACTGTCGCCTCTGCAAGGGCGCAGGAACGCCTGGTTTTCACTCCGCAGTGGACGGCCCAGGCGCAGTTCGCCGGCTATTATGTGGCCCAGGAACTGGGCTTCTACAAAGACGCCGGAATAGACGTCGAGATAGTTCACCCCACTGCGACGCTCTCTGCAATGAGCCGCATCAGCCGGAACCAGAGCCAGGCCACTACGATGCAGATCTGCCAGGCGATGGAGATTGTCGACAGCGGCACGCCTCTGGTGAACATCCTCCAGACATCGATGAACAACGCGATGGTCATCGCCTCGCGCAGGAACGTGAATCCTCTCTCGCAGAAAGGCGCCCGCGTGGGCATCTGGAGCGCGGGATTCGGCCAGCTGGCCATCTGCATGAGCCAGAAAGACAGCCTGGACTACGAGTGGGTACGTTTCGCCACCAACGTGAACCTCTTTGTCAAGGGGGCAATTGACGCCACCCTCGCAATGAGCTATAACGAGTATTATCAGATTGTGCAGGCCGGATACAAGCTGGATTCCACCAACGTGTACCGCTTCCGCGATCACGGCTATAACGTCCAGGAGGACGGCGTGTATGTGACTCGGGCTTATTACCGCAAGCACAAGGATGTGGCCCGCAAGTTCGCAGATGCCAGCCGCAAAGGCTGGGAATGGGCGGCCGAACATCCTGAGGAGACCCTGGATATCGTAATGAAGTATGTGAAGGAGAACCACATAGCCACCAATCGAGTCCTCCAGAGACTGATGCTGGAAGAGGTCCTGAGCCTTCAGGTGGACCGCGAATCGGGGGAGCGTGAATTCCGCGTCCGGCCGGATATGGTGAAACTTGCCAGCGACCTGATGGTGGAGTGCAAGATGCTCAGGCACGAAGTAACCTACGGACAACTGACGGAGGACTAGGCGTATGAGAAATCTGTTCCAGTATATCAGCCGTTCGATTTCCCGCAAGCTGAGCTTGTGGATCGTCCTTTTCGCCGCGCTCATATTCAATGTAGCGCTGGGTTTCATGTTCACCAAGTCCCTGAGCGCGGTGCGCGAAGAGGCCATCAGCCGCGCCACCAAGGAACTGGACAACACCATCCTTCGTGTCAATTCCATAATCTCTCTCGTGGAAACGGCTACCGACAACACCGACTGGCTCATCTATCGCCACCTGGACGCGCCCGATTCGATGTTCGTCTATTCCCGCCGCATCCTCCAGAACAATCCCGAGCTGAACGGCTGTTCCATCGCCTTCGAACCATACTATTTCAAGGACCGCGGCAGGTTTTTTTCCGCCTATTCCTACAACGACAACGGGAACATCCTCACCACCCAGGAGGGCAACGACAATTACGTGTACTTCTATATGGACTGGTACCAGATGGTGAAACTTCTGGACAAGCCCTCGTGGACGGAGCCTTTCTACGACTTCAATCCCGAGAATATCTATTCCTCCGATATGATCGCCTCCTACTGCAAACCGCTGAAGGACCAGAACGGCAAGTATATCGGCACCATCTCCACGGACATTTCCCTGAAATGGCTGTCGGAGACGATATCTGCCGTAAAGCCTTATCCCAACTCCTACACCATCATGCTGGGAGAGGGCGGTACTTTTTTCGTCCACCCGGATCCGGAGAAGTTGTTCTACAAAACCATCTTTACGGAAACCCTCGAGCATCCGAATCCGGAACTCGAGGCCCTCGGCCACGCAATGCTTCGCGGCGAAGAGGGGATGCAGGAACTCGAGGTGGAAGGCGTGGACAGCTATGTCTTCTATAAACCGCTTGGCAAAACGGGCTGGAGCGTCGCCATCGTATGCCCCGAAAGCGACATCTTCGGCGGTTACAACCGCCTCAAGGGCCTGGTCAAGTTGATCGTCATCATCGGCCTTATCCTGATGCTGCTGGTGTTCAGCCGCATCATCTCCCGCGAGCTCAAGCCGTTGCGCAGTCTTGCAGACCAGACCGATACCATCGCCAAGGGCGATTTGAGCCAGATTCTTCCGGAGGAAGACAGGACCGACGAGATAGGCCGGTTGAGCCATTCCTTCGTAGGAATGCAGAAGTCGCTTCTCCGATATGTGGAAGAACTAAAGGAAACCACGGCCACCAAGGCGTCCATCGAGAGCGAACTCAAGGTCGCAAGCGCCATCCAGCTCAGTATGCTGCCACAGATATTCCCGCCGTTCCCGGAACGCAAGGACATAGACCTGTACGCCTCAATGATTCCGGCCAAGGAAGTGGGCGGAGACCTTTTCGACTTCTTCCTGCGGGATGAGAAGCTGTATTTCAGCATCGGGGACGTGAGCGGCAAGGGAGTGCCGGCGGCAATGCTTATGGCCGTGACGCACTCGCTGTTCCGTGCTGCTTCGGCACACGAGAGCGATCCTTCCGTGATTATGCACAACATCAACGAGACGGTTTGCCCGGACAATTCGGCCAATATGTTTGCGACGCTGTTCCTGGGCGTGCTGGACCTGCCGACCGGACGTTTGCGTTACTGCAATGCCGGCCACGACTGTCCGCTGATATACAACGAAGGTATTAAAGAGCTGGAGTGCCTTCCCAACCTGCCTATAGGCGTACTTGCGGACATGAAATACAAAACGCAGGAATGTATGCTCAAGGCTGGGACGACCCTTTTCCTGTATACCGACGGACTTACGGAGGCCATGAATATCAATCAGGAGCAGTTCGGTATGGAACGGATGAAAGCCCTTTATGCAGACTGCGGCGAGAAGGCGATGCGTCCCCGCGAGATTCTCGGCGCCTTCTGGGAAGGAGTGAAAGGCTTCGTGCAGGATGCGCAGCAGAGCGACGACCTCACGATGCTTGCCATCAGCTATACCCCCAACCCCTTTGCCACGGTGCTCAGCGAGAATATTACACTTAACTGCGACCTGGCCCGCATTCCGGAGCTGAACAGTTTCATCTTCTCCATCGGAGAAAAACTGAAGATGGATGAAACCGCGATTGGACAGGTCCGGCTGGCAGTCGAGGAGGCCGTGGTGAATGTAATCAACTACGCGTATCCTGAACAAAAGAAACGGGCGTTCGTCACCGTCAAGGCGATGTCCGACGGCCACGAACTCCGTCTGGTGGTGATCGACTCCGGCATCCCCTTCGATCCCACGGCAATGGAAAAGGCCGACACCACCCTTTCCGTGGAAGACCGTCCTATCGGCGGACTGGGAATCTTCCTCGTGCGTGAATTGATGGACTCCATCAACTACGAGCGGGTGGATGACCGCAATATACTTATGATGATCAAAAACATTCAATAATTATGGAAGTTAAAGTAACTATGGAAGGCGCGGCCACCGTTGCCGCCCTCATCGGTTCCCTGGACACGCTGGCATCGCAGGAGATCGCCCAGCAGATGGACGAACTCAAGAACGTGGACGGGACTCTGGTCCTGGATTGCACCCAGTTGAGCTATATCTCGAGCTCTGGACTCCGTATTTTCCTCTCGCTGCGCAAGGCAGCCGCCGAGAAAGGCGGAAAGGTGATCGTCCGCAATCTGAGCAACGAAGTCCGCAGCGTCTTTATGATGACCGGTTTCCTGAACCTCTTCGAGATTCAATGATGTCCGACACTCTCCTGCTTCTGGTCTCCCTGCTGGTCATCGCGGCGGTGCTGGTCACGAAGGTCGGCACGCGGTTCGGCGTTCCGGCCCTGCTGCTTTTCCTCCTGTTGGGAATGGCGGTAGGGGAGGATGGCCTCGGCCTCTCGTTCGACAATTATGAACTGGCGGAGTCCATCGGACACTTCGCAATGGTCGTCATCCTGTTCTCGGCCGGTTTGGAAACGTCGATGCGGGAGACTAAGCCGGTCTTCAGGCAGGGGACTTTGCTGTCAAGCCTCGGGGTATTCCTGACAGTGCTCCTTACAGGTCTTTTCGTCTGGCTGATCACCCGGAATACGGTGTCCCTCCCGCTTTTTGGATGTTTCCTGCTGGCGGCTGTAATGGGCTCCACCGATTCGGCGTCAGTGTTCTCGGTCCTGCGGGACAAGAGATTGCATCTAAGGGAGAAACTCGGGCCTATGCTGGAGCTGGAATCCGGAAGCAACGACCCGATGGCATACGCCATGACCATTATCCTCGTGAGTCTCCTGTCTTCCAAAGCTCAGGGCTTGCAGGCGTTGGGGAGCGGCTTGTCGATCCTTGCGCTGCAAGTAATCGTCGGATTGGCAGTAGGCATCGCAATCGGATATGCGGCGAAGTGGATGCTGGAGCGGATCACTCTCTCCAGTTTCGCCCTCACTTCAATATTGATTCTCGGTGTGGCCTGCTTCTCCAGCGGTCTCGCGTCTCTCTTGCACGGGAGCGGTCTGCTGGCACTTTATTGCACGGCAATCATAATCGGCAACAAGGCGACTCTGGCGCAAAAGAAGGACGTCCTCCGCTTTTTCGACGGTCTTACCTGGCTTATGCAACTGGTGATGTTCCTGATGCTCGGGCTGCTCGCCAGACCCTCCAGGATGCTTCCCGTGCTAGTGCCCGCCCTTCTGATAGGCCTGTTTATGATGCTTGTGGCCCGGCCTGTCGGCGTATTCGCCTGCCTGCTGCCGTTCAAGGGGCTGTCGATGCGGGCGAAGACATTCGTTTCGTGGGTAGGCCTGAAAGGGGCCGGCCCCATCCTCTTCGCGCTTTGCCCCGTGGTCGCCGGCCTGCCGTATTCCACGGAGATGTTCAACATCGTCTTCATCATTACCCTGTTCTCTCTGCTCCTGCAGGGAGGAACGCTGGTTCCGGCGGCGAATCTGCTGAATCTGACCTATGACGAGGATCCTGTAGCGGAAACGTTCGGAATGGAGATTCCCGAAGAGATGGGTATGCTTCGCGACCATCTCGTCAAGGAAGAAGACCTGGAACGAGGCGCCACGCTCCGCGACCTGCATCTTCCGCACGGCGTACGCGTGATGATGGTCAGGCGTGGCGAGCGTTTCCTCGTCCCGCACGGCAGCATGCCGCTCGAGGCGGGAGACCATCTTGTGATTATTATCGGAGAGTCGGACGACTGACGGTCCTCCGGTTATTTCCTCGGTTCCATATGGATGGTCACGATAGTGCCGTGACCGAAACGTTCGCGAATTCGGGCCTCGATCTCGCTCACTATGTCGTGGGCTTCGCCGAGGGACATTTCGCCGTCCAGGCGTACGTGGGCCTCTATGGCAATCCGGTTGCCGATGCGGCGGGTGCGCAGGTTGTGCGGCTCGCTCACCTGGGGGAAGGCGTGGAAGATGTCTTCTATCTCCTGCTCGGTCTCCTCCGAAAGCGAACTGTCGGTGAGTTCGCCGGTGCTTATCTTCAAAAGGTCCCAGGCGACTTTCACCAGCATGGCGCCTACCACTATCGATGCCACGGGGTCGAGTACGGCCCATTTCTGCCCGAGAAGAAGCGCTCCGCCTATGCCGATGGCCGCTCCGATGGAAGACAGGGCGTCGCTGCGATGATGCCAGGCGTTGGCGACGACTGCGGGGGATTCGAGCGCCTTGCCGCGGGCTTCCGTATAGCGGAAAAGAATCTCTTTTACCAGGATGGAAAGAAGGGCTGCCCAGAGGGCGAGCGTTCCGGGCATTTCGAGGGTTTCTCCCTGAAGCCAGCGGGCAATCTTGAGGCCTCCGGAAACGATGATGCCTATTGCCGCGCCTGCCAGCGCGAGGGCGACGAAGAGGGTGGCGAGAGTCTCGTATTTGCCGTGGCCGTAATCGTGGTCGGCGTCCTGCGGCTTCGCTCCTATCCGAATGAATATCAGCACTATGATGTCCGTGATGAAATCCGAAAGGGAATGCACCGCGTCGGCCACCATCGCAGAACTTCCCGCCACTATGCCGGCGACGAACTTGAAGGCCAGCAGCACCAAATTTCCGATACTGCCGACTACAGTTACCTTCGTGAGTTCCTTCTCCCTTGTCATACCGTGGCTAAGGCGTAAATCACAAGTCCGATGAAGACCAGCACATAGAAGAGAATGAAGAGGCCGAGGTAGGTGAGGCCCGTCTTTACGGTGAGCCGGAAAGCCTCCCTGTTCTGCACCCCGAGCAACTGCCGGAAGTCTATGAACAGCAGTATTCCTATAACCAGTATTCCAAGGTCGGTGCTTCGCCCGAAGGAGAAGATGAGAGCGAAGAACATGAAGATGCAGAACTGGCATAGAATGTATGCCGATGCCGCCGCGGCGCCGGAAAAACTGATGTTCCGCTTACGCAGAAGGATGCCCAGCGACAGCCACATCAGCAGGAAATTGCTGAGGAAAAGGGGAATGCCCTTGCCCCGCAGGTCGCCTTCGACGGCCGCTATGGACTGCTTCAGCGGCGTGTCCGCCTCTTCGGGGAACAGGTCGAGCCTGGTGAGGACCAGGGCGTCCTTCATAGTGCTGAAGATGGCCTTGGTGGCTTTGAAGGTGGTGGAATCGCGGTCGGTGCTGTCGGACTCGACTATCATCTCGTCGATGGCCTTTATCAGGCTTACTCCGACCGATTCCTTGGCGGCGCCCGGCTTCACAATAGCTACGATGAGCGTGAATACCGAGAAGAAAACAAGCAGGGCCGTGATGGGGGAGAGGTAGCGCTCGTGCTGCCCGCGCATAATGTAGTCGCGCATCATATAGCCGGGCCTCAGCAGCAGATGCGAGAAAGTGCGCTTGGCATCGTCGTTCATAAACGGGATTATCTCCCTCGCGCCCATATACACTCCCTCTCCGTCGGGGGCTTTTTCCCTGCGTTTCGGTTTCCGCCAGGGATTGTACCCGAGTTTGGAGTAGATTGTCCACAGCCGCCAGCGCGGCAACAACCACTTTTTAAAACTGAACATATCAGAGTGTTTTGTTCGCCTTGTTTTCTTCTTCTCCCAGACGGGCTTCGACTATATTCATCACATAGTCGCCGGTCTTCTCGCACTCGTTAACCATATCCATGAACACGGTGCCGGCCTCGTAACTGTAGACGTGCTCGTTCACATCATTGACATTACGCTGGCGCAGGGCATTGCGCAGAGCGTTTATCTGGTTCTCGATGGCTTCGGATTCGCCGATGTCGTAGTCTTCACGGCGTCCGGCAAGAATCTCGTTCATACGCGTGAGCGCTGCATCGACAAGCTGAGTCATCTCGGCTCCGGCCTCGGTCTGGTCGGCAGTGAACTCGATGTTCTTGTCCCTGCGGCGACGCAGGAACCTCGCGAGGTTGTAGAAGCTGTCGCCTACGGATTCCAGCTCGCCGATTTCTCGAAACATAGCGCGAATCTTCTGCTTGGTATCGTCGGAAAGATGGGCGTCGCTGACCTGTCCGAGATACTGCGCGATTTCGTTCTCCATGCGGTCGCTGATATTCTCGTACTTCTCGATACGGTCGAAAATCTTCTGGAATTCCTCTTCTTCCTTCGCCTTGTACAGGTCGCGGACCATACCGAACATACGCTGCATACGGATACCGAAGGTAACGATCTCCTTCTGGGCCTGGAACACGGAAAGTTCCGGAGTCTTCATAAGACCGCCGCGGATGTATTTGAGTTTGAACTCGACTTCGTCCTCGGTTTCGCGGTGCTTGATGAGCGCGCACACTATCTTTTCTATCTGGGGAATGAACCAGATGAGAATGGCGGTGTTGATGAGGTTGAAGCAGGTATGAAAGGTCGCAAGCGCGAACGAAAGCTGGGTAGGGCTCTGCGATCCGGCAGCCGGATCCATTCCGACCAGGCCGCATACGAAGCGCACGAAGGGGAAGAACAGGATCAGCACCCACACCACGCCGAACACGTTGAACAGAAGGTGCGCCATAGCGGTGCGCCGTGCCTGTGTGTTGGCGTTGAGGGCCGCCAGGTTGGCGGTGACGGTGGTACCGATGTTTTCGCCCATGACCAGCGCTATGCCCTGGAAGATGGTGATTGCTCCGGTGGAGCAGAGAACCATCGTGATGGCCATAAGGGCCGCCGAACTCTGCACCATTGCGGTGAGAAGGGTTCCTATGAGCAGGAAGAGCAGTATTGTGCCGTAGTTGGTCTTGAATCCTGCGAAAAAGGCTACGACAGCAGGGTTGCTTGCGAGGTCCATCTCGGTGCCGGTCTGCTTCAGCATTCCAAGGGCGAAAAGCAGGAAGGAAAGTCCGAAGAGGAAATCGCCGACGTATCTGTGTTTGCCGAGCTGTATGAGTATGATTGCTATCAGGAATACCGGCCAGACGATGTTCGCGATATTGAACGAGAATCCGGCCGACATTATCCAGGCGCTCATGGTGGTGCCGATATTTGCCCCCATGATTACCGAAATAGCCTGTTTGAGCGTAAGCAGGGCCGCGTTCACGAAGGATACGGTCATGACCGTGGTCGCTGCAGAAGACTGCACTGCCACGGTAACCAGCGAACCGGTCGCGACACCGGTGAAGCGGTTGGTAGTCATGGCTCCCAACAGGTGGCGCAGTTGCGGACCGGCCATCTTCTGAAGGGCCTCACTCATTACCTTCATGCCGTATATGAGAAGGGCTATGGAGCCCAGAAGTTTCAGGATGATAAGCATTTAATCTTTCGGTAAGATTTTACGTACGGGGTCGCAGGTGAGGCCGATGCCGAGCTTGCTGAAGGTCTTGCGGTCCACTTCGCTCAGTATGACTGTCGAATGAACCTGCGCTCCGGCAAGGTTCGGCAGCTGGTCGAGCGCGAGCTTGCAGTTCTCGTCGATAAGGCTCATCATAGAAATAGCCACCAGCACTTCGTCGGTGTGCAGGCGGGGATTGCGTCCGTGAAGATAGGTGACCTTGGTCTTCTGGATGGGCGCTATCATAGTCTGGGGGATGAGTTTCACGTTATGCGCGATTCCCGCGAGATGCTTGAGCGCGTTGAGGATGAGAGCGGCGCTGGGACCCAGCAGCGGACTGGTTTCGGCGGTGAGGATGGTGCCGTCGCCGAGTTCTATGGCGGCGGTCGCGACTCCCGCTTTCTCCAGGCGTTCCTTCGCGGCAACCGTGGTCTTGCGGTCGGCGGTGGTAATCTTCGCGCGCTTCATCAGCAGGGCTATCTTGTTGATTTCGGCCTCGGTCGCCTTGCCGTCCGCGAAATCGCAGAGGGCTTTGTAGTAGCGGCGGATTATCTCCTGCCTGGACGCTTCGCAGCAGACCTCGTCGTCGCAGATGCAGAAGCCAGCCATATTCACTCCCATATCGGTGGGCGACTTGTAGGGGGTTTTGCCGTAGATGTCGTCGAAGAGTGCGTTCATCACGGGGAAGATTTCCACGTCGCGGTTATAATTGACAGTGGTCTCGCCGTAAGCCTCCAGATTGAAGGGGTCTATCATATTCACATCGTCCAGGTCGGCCGTGGCCGCTTCGTAGGCGATGTTGACGGGGTGCGTGAGCGGGAGGTTCCAGATGGGGAAGGTCTCAAACTTGGCATATCCGGCCTTGATGCCGCGCTTGTTCTCCTGGTAAAGCTGGCTGAGGCAGACCGCCATCTTGCCGCTGCCCGGACCGGGGGCAGTCACGACCACAAGGGGCTTGGTCGTTTCGACATAATCGTTGCGCCCGAATCCCTCTTCGGAATCGATGAGCGCGACGTTGTTGGGATACCCTTCGATTGTATGGTGGTAGTAGACCTTGATTCCCATGGCCTCCAGGCGCTTGCGGTATGCTTCGGCGCTGGACTGGCCGTTGAAGTGGGTGATGACCACGCTGTTGACGCTGAGCCCGCGGTCGAGGAACTCGTCGCGCAGGCGCAGCACATCCATGTCGTAGGTTATGCCGAGGTCGCTGCGGACCTTGTTCTTCTCGATGTCGACGGCGCTGATGACGATAACTATCTCGGCGTCGTCTTTGAGCTGCATCAGCATCTGGAGCTTGCTGTCCGGCTGGAATCCCGGCAGCACGCGGCTGGCGTGGAGGTCGTCGAAGAGTTTGCCTCCGAACTCCATATAGAGTTTGTCGCCGAAGGTGGCTATGCGCTTCTTGATTTGCTCCGACTGAATCTTCAGATACTTCTCGTTGTCGAACCCGTACTTCATATATGACAGTATTATTTGAAGAGTTTATCGAGTGCCTTTACCGTTTCGGGCAGGGCAAAGATGGCCACCTGGTCGCCCGGTTCGATGAGCGTGTCGCCGATGGCTATCATCGAGCGCGCGCCGCGGGTGACTCCGCAGATGATGGCCCCTTCGGGGAACTTGATGTCCTTGAGGGGCTTCCTGGTGATGGGGCTGCCTTCGTGGGCGGTGTATTCGAGCACTTCGGCGTTGGTGCCGCGCATATACTTGACGAAGCGGGCGTTGCTGCCGAGGGTGAACTTGTAGATGCGCCCTGCGGTGATGAGTTTCTTGTTGATTACGTGGTCGATGCCCATATCCTCGGCGAGACGCACGTATTCGGTGTTTTCGACTTCGGCTACGGTGCGGGGCACTCCGAAGCGTTTGGCCACCACGGATGTGAGCACGTTGGTCTCGTCGCTTCCCGTGAGGGCCACGAAAGCGTCGCAGTCCTTCACTCCTTCCTCGAACAGCAGGTCGGAATCCCTGCCGTCTCCGTGGATTATCTCCACTTCTTCGGGAAGATCCTCTTCCAGCTTGATGCAGTGGCTGCGGTCTATCTCAATGAGCTTTACCGCGATGCCTTCCTTGGAAAGACGGGCGGCGACCATTTCGGCTATCGCGTTGCCGCCTATTATCATCACGCTCTCGACGCTGAGGCTGTTCTGCCCGAAATAATCGACCAGAAGATCGAGCGCTTCCGGCATCGCCACCACGAACACCAGGTCGGAATACTGGAAAACGGTGTCGACCTTGGGAATTATGGTGCATTCGCCGCGAGAGATGGCCACGATGCGGAAACTGGAGGCCTGTTCGGGGGTGAAGCGACCCATGAACTCTATGAGCTTGAGATCCAGCAGGGGAGAGTTCTCGTCGAGTTTGAAGACGGAGAACTGAAGATGCCTGCTCGCGAAATCCATAGTCTCGGCCGAAGTGGTGCGCTTGAGCCTCGCCACAATCTCGTCGGCCGCGATCTTCTCGGGGTAGAGAAGAAGCTCTATGCCCATGTCGTGGAAGAACTTGCGGTTCTCCGCGGAGAGATAGTCCTCGTCGTTGATGCGGGCAATCACCTTGGCGGCGCCGAGTTTCTTGGCGAGGAGCGCGCCCACTATGTTCATCTCCTGCATTTCTGCGGGGTAGACGGCGATGAAGAGGTCCGCCTTGTCCACGCCCGCGGCGCGGAGCACCCTCGTGGATGAAGGATTGCCTTCGTAGGTGTTGACGTCGGCCACCGCGGCGAGTCCGTTGAGACGGCCTTCGTTGTCGTCAATCACCGTTACCGCATTGCCTTCGCTTCTGAGCATTTTGGCGAGGTGCGAACCTACCGCACCCGCTCCCTGTATAACGATTCTCATATCTTATCTGTCTTGTAACCAGTCAATAATATGCATCTCCGGGTCCATCCCTTCACGCTCCCGAGGCCGGAATACTTCCTTTCGGGGGCTTTGGGCAGCAGTTCCCGGAACTCGGCGTGGGCTTTCCGCACCGCTTTCGCGTATTCGATTCGCCCGGTGCAAATATATGCAATCTTTGCAAGATTGTCCAGGAACATCCTTCTGCGGAGCATCCTGTCCGCCTTTCTGGCGGCCTTTTCCGGCGCGATGCCCATAGTGACGTAGGTAGGAGCAAGGTTGTTCGCCAGCATAAGGAGGTTGTTGCGGAAGTTGAGCTGCAGCTTGAACGGGGAATTCTGCGGGAGAGTTCCTCCTCCCAGATGCCAGACGGTGCTTTGCGGCACCACCGTGACCGTCCATCCGCTCAGCTGGGCCCTCCAGCAGTAGTCGATTTCCTCGCAATGCGCGAAGAAGCGCCCGTCGAGTCCGCCGAGATCCTTCCACAGCGAAGCCCTCGTGACGAGGCAGGCCCCGGTGATCCAGAGGACGTCGGCGGGAGTGTCGTACTGGCCGGTATCCTCTGCGACGCGGCTGAGTACGCGTCCCCTGCAGTAGGGGAATCCGTAACGGTCCAGAAGACCGCCGGCGGCTCCGGCATACTCGAAAGTGCCCTTCCGAGCGGTCCTGCCGTCTTCGCCCATCTCGAGGCCGTGAAGCTTGGGCCCGCATACGCCGGAGCGGGGATGCTTGTCCATCCACTCCACGAGCGGTTCCAGCCAGCCTTTGTCCACCTCGATGTCGGAATTCAGCAGCACGAAATACTCGTAGCCTTCCAACTGGTCCAGGACCCGGTTGTAACCTCCGGTGAAGCCGTAATTCCGGTCCAGAAGAATGCTCTTCACGCCGGGGAAGTCGTTCGCCAGGACCGCGACGGAACCGTCCGTGGAGGCGTTGTCCGCCACATACAGGTCGGCGATGCCCTCGCACGAATCGAACACTCCCGGCAGGAAAGCCTTGAGGTAATCCGCCGTGTTCCAGTTCAGTATGACTACAGCAGTTCTCATTTACTTGTCGTGATGGCAGCAGCAATCGTCGTGATGATGGCCTTCGCCGTGGCAACCGCAATCGCCGTCGTGGCAGTCGCAGTCATCGTGGTGATGGCCGCAACCGCACTCGCATTCGCCGTCATGCTCCTTTACGCTGACGACCTTCACCTTGAAATGAAGGGTCTTGCCCGCGAGCATATGGTTGAAATCCATAGTGACGGTATCTTCACCGACTGCAGCCACTGTTCCCTGGACTATTCCGCCCGAAGAATTGTGCATAGGCACCACGGTTCCGGGAACCAGCAGATCCTCGCGAAGCACGCCGTTCACCTCGAACGAGCTCTTCGGGATGTCGAAACGGTGCTGCGGGTTGTAGACGCCGTAGCCTTCCTCGGGGGAGACGTCGAATTCCGCCTCCTGCCCTTCCTCCAGTCCTTCGAGTCCCTTCTCGAATCCGGGGATCATCATATGCGCGCCGTGGATGTACTCCAGGGGAGCTCCCTCGCGCGATGCGTCAATTTGCTGTCCTTCTACCGTGAGCACATAATCCACGGCCACTGCCTTGTTCTTTTCAATCTTCATAATATCCTGTGTTATAATTAATTATCCACTAAAATCCACTTCCTTGAAAGCAAGGGTTGGGATGAGTTTGGCGCGGCAGAGCCGCGCATCGTCGCCTGCGGCGAGGAAATTCTGCCACAGGGTGACAATGTTGCCCGTAATGAGCATTTCCCTTACGGGGAAGACGACCTTGCCCTTCTTGAAACGGTATCCCTGTATCGCAAAGGAGAAGTCGCCGGTGGCGGTATTGCTGTTGCCGCCCTCGATGTCGGTGACGAGTATTCCGTCGCCGCAAAGCTCCATTATTTCCTGCCTGGTCCTGCGAATCGTCCCGTCGGGACTCCAGGGAAGAAGCTTCGGCCTGATGACATCCTCGCAGGTGGGGGAGAGTCCGGTCTTGTTCGCCATAAAGGTGTTGACGAAGAACTCCTTCACCACGCCGTTCTCGACGACCGGATGGTTCGCCGTCGCCACGCCTTCGCTGTCGAAACGCTTCGCCCCGAGTTCGCCCTCGCTGCGCGGAAGCTCCATAAGGTTCATCCCTTCGGGGAAGACCTTCTTGCCGAGAGCATCGGCGAGGAAACTGTTCTTCTGCTGCACATTATATGCATTGAGAGCCCCCAGGATGGGGTTGACCAGCTTCTGGCTCACTTCGGAATCGATAACCAGCGTATACTTTCCGCTCCTGAATCCGCGAGGCCCGATCTGGTCCACGGCCTCCTTGAGCGCCGCCGGCCCGACCTCCTCCGGCCTGAAATCCTTCAGGCACGGCGATGCCGTCCACCATCCGCCGCTGTACTTGTTGCCGTCGGCATCCTCGATGGTCAGCTCCGTTCCGTACTCGAACGAAGTCTCGCTGTGCATCGCCTCCAGCCCCTGGCTGTCTACTATATAGTTATGCAAGTCGGAATCGGAATATTCCCCCTCCTCGGATATTAACTTCCAACCCTTCTCGACAACGTTAAAGCTCGAGAGGTCCCCTCCCTCCGCAGACTTGGCGAAGGAGGAGGGTTCCTCGAGAGCCGCAGGTTTAACAGTATTTTCCAGAGCGAAGGATCTTCTCTGTTCGGGGGTTATAGTTTCGAACGACGGATCGTAGACGCCGAGCTCGGTGCCGGCAAGAGCGTCCTTGACGAGGCGCCCGGGAGCGGGCAGGTCGCGGCAGGGGTCGGGAGCGAGCAGCCGGGTCATATCGGCGGCCTTGCGGATGAAGACGCGCAAATCCTCCTCGCCAAGCTTGTTGGTAGAATAGCACCCGTACCTGCCGTCGCAGAAAAGGGTTATGCTGATGCTGCGGTCCTGGCAGGACGTGACGCGGTCCACCTCGCCGTTGAGGGTGGAGACCAAGTTCATCGAACTCTTGCTGAGGCTGACGCGCGCCTTCTGCGCCCCGGCCTCGGCGGCCAGCGCAAGACACTTGCGGGTCAACTCCTTCTCTGCGTTCGTAATCATCATTCTCCTCCTACCGTAAGTTCTTTGACTAGCACGCTGGGGATGCCGCAGGAGACGGGAACGCTCTGCTCCTTCCCGCAGGTCCAGGTGCCGTCGTCTATCTTGAGGTCGCCCGCCACGGCCACTATGTCCGCGAGCGCGCGGGGGCCGTTGCCGACGATGTTGATGTCCTTAACCGGCATGGTCAGGCGTCCGTTCTCGATAAGTCGTCCGCTCTTGACATAGAAGGTGAAATCGCCTTCGCCTATCTTTACCTGGCCGTTGCTGAACTGGTCCACGAAGATGCCCTTCTTCACCCCGGCGATTATATCTTCAAGTCTCCCGTCGCAGCCGCTCTCCATATAGGTGCAGCGCATGCGGGGGATGGGATTGTAGCGGAAGGACTCGCGGCGGCCGTTGCCGGTGGGTGCCACGCCGAAGGACTTCGCGCTGATGCGGTCGTGCAGATAGCTGCGGAGGATGCCGTCCTCCACCATATAGGTCTTCTGCCCCAGGGTGCCCTCGTCGTCGTAGCGGCAGAAACCGCGGTTGCCCGCGATGGTGCCGTCGTCCACTATGTCGATGCCCTTTCGGGCGACGCGCTTGCCCATCAGGCCCGAAAAGATGCTCTGCCCCTTTCGGTTGAAGTCGGCCTCGAAAGCGTGTCCCATTGCTTCGTGGAGAAGTATTCCGGACGCACCGGCGCCCATCACCACGGGCATCTTGCCGCCTTTCGGCCTGCGTGCTTCGAACCGCTCGTCGATGCCTTTCACGGCCTGCTCCACAAGTTCGTCGATCAGGGCGTCGCTTATCATCTCGGCCCCTATGCTGAAACTGCGGGACGCGTTGCCGATTTCGCTCTTGTCGCCCTGGACGAATATGGTGGTCACGACAATGCTGCCCAGAGGGCGGGTGTCGCGGACGGTTTCGCCCAGAGAATTGTACATCAGAATCTCGCTGACCTGCCAGGCGAGCGACGCGATCACCTTGTGCACGCGGGAATCTTTCGCCCTTATCTTGCTCTCGATTGCCTGAAGCACCGGCACGAACGCATCCGCGCTTGTCTCCCTCCAGTCTTTCTTCATCGGATTGACAGGCAGGACAGGGGCGATGCCGCTTTTCTGCGCGTACGATGAATTGCCGTTCGCAATGGCGCTTGCGGCCGTGGCGGCATTCACGAGACTCGCCCAGTCCGTGGACTCCGCATAGGCGTAGCCCGTTTTCTCGCCGTTGAGGACGCGTATTCCGCAACCGTAGTCGATATGCGAACCGCCGGAGCTGACCTCCCCGTCGCGAAGCAGCAGGGTGGTGTACACCGTGTCTTCGAAAAACAGGTCGCACCAGTCGCCTCCGCCGCGCAGGGCAATCGCGACCAGTTCCGGCAGACGCGCGGGGTCGATGTCGAAATGAAGTTTCTCAGGCATCTTCGTCTTCAGCTGTTTCGGGGAACGCCAGGGAGCGGATGAGCTTGTACTTCTCCTCGCTCTTGACGAAAGTCTCCAGGTGGTTGCCCTCCGCCACGACCGTAAAAGGTATCTGCGAATTGTCCGCAAGTATCCATCTGTCGCAGAGAGGGATGTAGGTGTCGAAAAGATAATGGAGGCCCATATAGTAACGGCGCCTCACCACTGCCTCGGGGATGTTGTGCCCTCCGGCCGCGACCCGGTCCTTCACCCGCGCGATGGCGAGCTCGGGGGAGTTGAGCCAGAAGTACAGGATGGTCACGGTGTAGTTCAGCGAACGGGCCTCCTGGATAATGCCGCCCAGCGAACGGGTGGCGAGGGTGGTCTCGATGCTGAAATCCATCCGGTGGTCCAGCAGATAGCGGATTTTCATCAGCATATATCGGCTGGCGGTCACCGAGGCCTGCGAAGGGTTGAACGGCGAGAGGCTCTTCGCGAACTCGTCGGAATTCACGAACTGGCTGCATTCGAGCATTTCGGGAAGCAGGGTATAGGAAGCGGTGGTCTTGCCGCTTCCGTTGCATCCCGAAAGTATATACAGCCTAGGCATTGTTCACTCCGTATCCGAATAATGCAAAATCGCCCTTTGCGGGGTCGTCGGGGAATATCTCGCGGAACGCGTCCGTGATGTCGCGCGCGGTGACTATGTCCTTGGCCCTGCGTTTGGTGAGGCCGAGTTCGACAGCCTGCCTGTACACGTGGACGTCCAGCGGAATCACGAGGTCGCGCTTGTCGCTGTTCTTCCAGAGGCCGAGATCCACCTTGCCGTCGTCGCGGACCATCCAGCGGCGGAGCATCCAAATCTTCTTGTTAGCCGCCTTGGGATCCTCCTTCTGGCCGTAAACCACGGTTCTCATCTCATCCGCCGAAAGAATCTCGAGGGACTGGTGAGCTTCGTAGAAGTCCTTGAGCCTCTTGCAGATCCGGGCGATTTCCGACCACTTGACCGTGCGGTGGAGCGAAGAATTGTCGCTGCGCCAGTCGCCGGCCATCACGTAATCGTACGGCTTCCACATCATTTCGTCGAAAAGCCTGCTGCAGTCGCGCACTATCATCGCGCGGCGTCCCCAGGCAAGGTGGGCGGCGAATACTGCCGCTATCTCCACATCCTGGAGGCTGGAATTGCCGGCCTCGCCGCCGAATCCAAGCGTGGGCTCGACGGGATCGAGATGCGCGGCGAACCGGCGCGGGAAGGCTATCGGGTCCTCCTCGAAATAACGCGGATTGTTGTAGCGTTCCGCCCAGTTCCAGAGTTTTTCGGCTATGACGGGATCCATATTATTCTGCGGTTGCCGCTTCGAGTTTGCGAAGCATTGCGAACATAAATATGCCGGAGATGACGCACAGTGCCATCAGCACGCTCCAGTTGACCCAGAGGGGAACGTTGTTCCAGAGCATCGAAGGGATGGAGCTGAGGTAGTTGCCCACTGCGGTGGCGGCGAACCAGAGACCCATCATAAGGCCCTTGTACTGCGGAGGAGCCACCTTGCTCACGAAGGAGATGCCCATAGGCGAAAGCAGAAGCTCCGCGAAGGTGAGCACCAGGTAAGTGGAGATGAGGTAGGTGGGAACCACGGGGTCGGGCGACACGCCGCCGACGGAAAGAAGCGACGACGGAGCGGGCTGTCCCTTGGATGCTGCGAGCATGATCAGGTAACCTACAGCCGCCACGAACATTCCGAGACCTATCTTCTTAGGCGCCGAAGGCTCCTTGCCCTTGCTTGCGAGGGCTCCGAAGAGCGCCATCGAAACGGGCGTGAGGGCCACGACGAAGAAAGGATTGAACTGCTGGAACTGCTGGGGCAGGATGCTGATGCTGGGAGCCATGCCGCTGTAGAGGGCATATGCGCCGCCCCAGAGAGCGAGGGTGATGCCGGCGTTGACGGCCTTGCCGCCGGCCTTTTCGCTCTGGAATACTCCGAAGAGCGTGTAGATGCTGACGGCGATGAGCGCGAGCGCCCAGATGTTGAAGCCTATCTTGAGAGGACCCTCGACCGAAGTCTGGGTGTAGTCGCGGGCGAAGTAGGTGAGCGAGGAACCGTTCTGGTGGAATGCCATCCAGAAGAAGATGACCACCGCGAACACCAGGCAGAGGGCGACGATGCGGTCCTTGGTCTGCTTGGGGGTGAGTTCCTTGACGGGGGCGCTGCCTGCCTGGGCCTGCTTGGCGTTGACGTCGGCGTGCTTGAACCAGCTGCGGCATCCCAGATAAATCGCTATGGAAACTATAAGCGATACGCAAGCCACCGCGAAACCGAGGTTGTAGGCGGTGGAGAGGTTGTTGATGTAGTACTGGCTGAAATCGCCGAGGCTCATCGCGGCCACGTCGGCTCCGGGCATCTGCGCCTGGAGGCCTTCAAGCAGGGAAGTGTCCTGAAGGATTCCGCCGAGGTACTGGTGCGCCAGCGAGGGGATGTCGGCCTTGTAGATGAGGCCGGCGCCCGCCAGATGCCTGTTGGTGAGGGCGGTGGCGGCGGTAGGGGCGAACATCGCGCCGATGTTGATTGCCATATAGAAAAGGCTGAAGGCGCTGTCGCGCTTGGCGGAATACTGCGGATCGTCGTAGAGATTGCCCACAAGCACCTGCAGGTTGCCCTTGAAGAGGCCGGTACCCACTGCAATCAGCAGCAGGGCGCCTATCATGAGGCTGAGGGCGAATCCCTTCGCCGCGAAGGCGTCGGTAGGTATCGCAAGGCAGAGATAACCGGTGAACATTACGCAGACGCCGGTGATGACGCACTTGCCGAAACCGATCTTGTCGGCAAGCCATCCGCCGACTACGGGCATGAAGTAAACCGCTGCGAGGAAAATGGCGTAAAACTGGCCGGCGGCCGCCGCGCTGAAGCCGAACTTGGCCTGCAGGAAAAGCAGGAAGATGGCCAGCATAGTGTAGTAGCCGAAGCGCTCGCCTGTATTTGCGAGGGCGAGGGCGAAGAGCCCCTTAGGCTGTCCTTTGAACATATCTTATAGTCTTAATTTGTTTATAATCAATTACTTCTTCTCGGGAATCGCTTCCAGGACCGCCTTGAGGTAGTCCCAAACCTTCTGCACCGAAGGGATGTGGGCGCGCTCGTCGGGGGAATGGGGGCTCTTGAGGGTGGGTCCCATCGAAATCATATCTAGTCCGGGGAAGATGCCTCCGATGATGCCGCACTCGAGTCCGGCGTGGATGGCCATGACTTCGGGCTTTTTGCCGAAGAGTTTCTTGTAGGTGTCCTCCATAACCTTGAGAATCTCGCTGCTCTCGTTGGGGGCCCAGCCGGAATATGCTCCGGTGAAGCGCACCTTGAAGCCTGCGGGAGTGAGGGCGCTCGCCACCTTGTCGCTCAGCGCGACCTTGGCGCTGTCCACGAAACTGCGCATCAGGGTTACGATGCTGGCGCGTCCCGCCGCGATGGTTACGATTGCGAGGTTGTTGGAAGTCTCCACGGTGCCGGGCATCGTCTGCGACATTCTCTCCACTCCGTCGGGGCAGGCGAGGATAGCCTTCACGTATCCGAGGGCGGTGGCGTCGTCGAGGCACTTGAGGCTGCAGCTCACGTGCTCGAAGATTATCTCCATAGCCGGGTCGGTCTGCTCGTATTCGTTAAGTATCTCCTTGGCCGCCTTGATTATGATGCGGCTGGCCTTGCGGGGATCCTTGACGTAGAGGGTTGCCTGCGCGTCGCGCGGGATGGCGTTGCGCATATTGCCGCCAGCGAACTGCACGAGCTTGACGTCGGTCTTGGGAAGAAGCTTGTAGAGGATCCTTGCAAGGACCTTGTTGGCATTGGCCCTGCAGAGGATGATGTCCATTCCGGAATGGCCTCCCTGGCAGCCCTTGACGCTGAGGGTGTAGGCCTTGTATCCCTTGGGGCGGGGGAGAGCCTTGTAGTTCGCCTTGGCCTCGGTGTCCATACCGCCGGCGCAGCCTACGTAGAGCTCGCCTTCGGTCTCGGAATCGAGGTTGATGAGGATGTCTCCCTTGAGACTGCCGTGCCTGAGGGCGTTGGCTCCGGTCATTCCGGTCTCCTCGTCATAGGTCACGAGCACCTCTATGGGGCCGTGTTTGAGGTCCTTGCTCTCGGCCACGGCCATGGCCATCGCCACTCCGAGTCCGTCGTCGGCTCCGAGGGTGGTGCCTTTGGCCTTGATCCATTCTCCGTCGATCCAGGTCTGGATGGGGTCCTTCACAAAGTCGTGCTCCACGTCGGGGTTCTTCTGGGGAACCATGTCCATATGTCCCTGGAGGATGACCGTCTTGCGGTTCTCATATCCGGGAGTGGCGGGGATGCGCATTATTACGTTGCCGGTTTCATCGGCAAAAGTTTCTACTCCGTGTTCCTTGCCCCAGGCGAGAAGGAAGGCGCGAACCTTTTCTTCGTGCTTGGAAGGGCGGGGCTGCTGTGTGAGAAGATGGAAGTTCTTCCACACGATTTCGGGTTTAAGGTCGTGAATGGTACTCATATTTCGTGTTATTTGGTTGTCGCTATAGGCATTGTTTCATCGATGCCGAACTGGTAAACGGGCACGCGGGCCTGCAGGAGGGTGTTCTGGCCGTCGCCGAGACGAAGGGTGCAGATTGCCGGTATGCGGTAGTGAAGAAGCTGCGGCTCCGCATCCTTTCCCTTTTTCTTCTTCGCGGTTGCGGGCTGTTCCGCCTTCTGCGGCGCGGGAATCTCCTCGGGCTTGAGTTCGACTATATAGGGCTTGCCTGCAATGTTGTCCGCTTGCACGAGGCCTTCCTCGTCGGAAACGCGGAACGCCACGTAAAGCAGCACGTCCTTTTCGGGTATTATTTCGAAGACCGCCTGCACTTCGGCGCTCTCGCTGCTGCCCTGGAAAAGCTCTAGGCACTCGGCCTCGATGCGGTTGAGCTCGTCGATGGTGGCTTTCATCGCCTCGCCGCTGTAGGTGGCGTCGGTGTCGCCCACGAGTATCTTGTACTTCTGCTCGCGGATCGCGAAGATCTTGTCGGCCACTTCGCGGGCCTTCTGCTCCTCGCTCTTCTCGACCACGGCGCTCTGCTGCACGCTCGCGCGTCCCTGACGGTAGAGGGTGCCGGTCTCCCTTGTGAGGTTGGCGGGAAGACCCTCCACGCTGAAAGCCCCGTTCTTGGGAGCGGGGAAGCGCCATACGTTCGTTCCGGTGGATGGGCCTCCTTCACGGACGATGAGTCCCTGGGTGCCCAGACTGAAATAATCCCTGCGGCCGGCGGGCGTTATCACCGCGCTGTAACGGCTGCCCTGGTCGGCCTCGTTCCTGCTCTTGACGCTTACGGATACGATGCTGTAACTGGTCTCGTCGGCCTCCCTGGCCTCGAAGCCAAGGTATTTGGAGGCGTATTTGGCATAGGGCCCCGCGTGGAAGCTGGTCTTCTGCGCCTTGACGTCGAAGCTCAGCACGCTCTTGGGAAGGGCGTAGCTCACGCTCGCGGGCTCGCTCTGCGCCTTCGCATATGTGCACGCGCACGCGAGGGCTATAAGCAGTATGGCTGTTCTTTTCTTCATTGTCGGATGTTTATTTCCACCTGCGGTGGGTCCAAAGATACGACCAGGGCTGGTCGATGATGTCCTGCTCGAGCAGGGCGTAATACTTCTCCATCAGTTCTTCCGGCGTATGGTCGGCGGCGTTCTCGCAAATCGGCACGAACTCCACGGTGTACTTGCCGGGTTCCACGACCTTCCAGCGCAGGTAGCTCACGCTCATTCCAAGCTTGCACGCGAGCGCGGTCGCGCCCGTCATCGCGAGCGTTTCCTGGTTCATAAACTTGCCGATGCGGTGTTTCGCCGCAATCTTGTACGGGTACTGGTCGGTGGGGAATATGTAGATGAATTTCTGCTTCCGGTGTGTTATGGCGAAGCGCAGCACCTCCTGCGACTCGAGGTAGCCGTCGAAGCCCGTGTCCTTGATGGAGTTGCACCTGTTGTCCGCGAAGATGCGGTTCCAGAATTCCTTCTTGGGCTTTTTATAGACGACGCCTATCTCGGAGAAGTCGGAATGCAGGGGCACGTTGGGATTGTGGTTGTAGCTGAACCATCCGCCCAACAGTTCCCAGTTGCCCTGATGCGCCTGCAGCACCATCACGTTGGTGCTCTTGTCGTATACTTCGTTGAAGACTTCGGGATTGACAATATGCACGATGCCGGACTCGTTGAGCTCCTTGCGGCCCTTCGCTCCTATGCGCCCGCCGAACCAGATGGCTTCTGCGACCAGGCATCCGAAATAGCGGTAGAACCTGTCAGCGATCTTGCGGAGGTCCTTGTACCTTTTGTCCGGAAAACTCCGGGCGAGGTTTATCATAACCACATCCCTGCGGTACTGGGTAATCTTGAGTATCCAGGTGAAGAATTTCGCCCACCAGAGGTGAAAACGCAGCGGCAGTCTGGAGAGCAGCCACATGATGCCCTCGAGCACCGCGACTCCGAAACTTCGTTTATCTTGCGTCATAGCAGACAAATATAATTATTCTCAACGAGAATAACAATATTTGCCCTTAACGGCTTACTCTGCTGGTTCGGGCCTCTATAATGGGCCAGGTGTCGATACTGTGCCAAATCTGATGCACAGTATCCGCAAAAACACCCCCAAAATGACGATACTGTGCACCTAAATGCACAGTATCGACAGTAACTGCCGCGAAGGGGAGCAGACTGACACTCGCTCCCGGCCTTGTGAGGGGGCGCGGCCCCCTAATGGACCCCTCGCGGCTCTCGAGCTATAAGTCCTCGGGCTAAACCCTCAGACACGCTCTCCGCCGGGCGCCTTGATGGTCGCCACAAACCTCACGCACCATTACTTGAGCCAACGGGAGTCCCTGCGGACCGCGAGACGACCATTTTGATGGCGCCCCACCGGGGACCTTTTGGCTCAAGGTCGTTCGCAGCCGCTGCTCCCCACCACAGCAAGATTGACGGTCGGGTTGGCAATGACGATATTAATGTTATGTTTTGATTTATACTTATTTGCTATGCAACCTCGAATGTGGTCGAAATACGTGAATGTCTCAGTTTTTTATTTATCTTTGCCTAAACGGGCAAGTTTGTCCGTATAATATGCGAAAGTGTTTTTCGCCCCGCCTTCTGGAAATCTGGACAATTTCAAATGCAAGGGCAGGCTGCAAAACACTCCTCCCGTCTCATTGATCATGCTGTCGGTTAGCCACTGGCCATCCGTACTTCATATCGAGCGGGTGTGGAGTACGATTGTTCCTTCCTTGCAGCGTTTGTCCAGAACGTCCAGAAGAAGTAACGAAAACGGCTCCACACTTTTGTGTTTAATTGAAACTAATGCAGCCTGGGCCCCTGCAACAATTAATCATCAGTCATGAACACATCTCGAATTAGGGCTGTTCTCGACAGGGATTTCGAAAGAATACTAGCCTCTCTCAAGCGAGAATTCACGTCTCAAGACTATATTACTATTTTTCAGAAGGTTGACCCCAATGGCTATTCTGTCGGGCTTCACGTAGCTAACAACGCCAGGGTCCTTCATTCTTGGATCGCTCGTTGGTATTTGCATGGAAAATATTTAGCCGGGAGTCTAGATAAACTCGGAAGGGTTCAAGCTAAAAGCATCAACGGAAATATAACGGTCAACATGCTATGGAGAAACAATGCAAAATGAAGCGCCCTTTCAGTGTTTTGTTAGTTTCAATTACAGCATTCTCGCTGCTTTTGTCTTGCGTTGAAGAGAACGGCCCCGATGGCAACCAAAGCGCGGAATCGAAAGATCCTATCATCACCGTTGGGGCAGAGCATATTTCTGCTATCAGTGTCGTCTTGATTGGCAAGGCAAACCTGGATGCAACCGTGGCTGCTGACTTCAGGATGGGGTTTCAGTTGTCAACTTCCGCCGGCATTCTACCAACTAACTCTACTATCATTGATGCTCAAGATGCTGATGCCAGTTATAATTTCTCAGCCGGCATCTCCTGCCTAGAACCAAACACAAAATACTTCTTCCGAAGCTTCATCCATCAAAGAGAGCAGTTTACCTATGGCGAGACTAAGGAATTCACGACCAGAGAACTGTCTTCCCTATTAAACACGGAAGACGTTTCCTCCATTTCGGCCATCAGTGCCAAATTGAATGCAACCGTGGATATGACTGACGTTCAATGTGGAAACAAATTATTTGGTTTTTATTATGGAACGTCTCCAGAAGTACTTGATACCATACCTATTGTTGTAGGAGATGGGCGCACAATTTCTGCAAATGTGACTTCTTTATTACCTTCGACTCCTTACCACTGTCAAGCTTTTGTCCTTGTAGATAAAAAAGAGTATAAAGGGGCATCGGTAGACTTTACAACAAAAGATCTTGAGTCACTCCTAGCTACAAATGATGCATCCGAAATTGGAGCTACAAGCGCAACACTAAATGGCAAACTGAATTTGGAAGATGTTTTATATGACAGCGCTTCTTATGGTTTCTTCTGGGGTAAATCCCAAGAGTGCCTGAATGAATTCTCAACAGCTGAGTTTGTTATTGACAGTGTTATCTCTTCTAATTTGACTAATCTCGCGCATAAAACGCAATACTGGTACAAATCCTGTGTGCAACTGGATTCACAAACATTCTATGGAGCGATTAAGACATTTACGACCGATGCCGTACCAGTGGAAACTGTATATCTGGATAAATCGAACTACACCTTTAGTGAAATAAGCGACAATATACTACTGCAGGCAATTGTACTTCCCGAAGATGCAACCAACAATAAGGTGACTTGGGTGAGCGACAATGAATCTGTAGCGGAAGTTGATTCCTCTGGAATGGTTACCGCTAAAAGTAATGGTTCGGCCATCATTACTGTAACAACAGTCGACGGTAGCAAAACTGATATTTGCCAAATCACAGTAGCTCAAGCTGTATCTTCTGTGTCTTTAAACAAAACAAGGATGTCTTTATATGTGGACGAAACGGATACGCTTGTTGCAACAATTCTTCCTGAAAATGCGGCCAATAAAGAGATTCAATGGAAATCATTGGATCCCCTCGTAGCAACAGTAGATATAAATAGCGGGGTGGTAACAGGCCTAACAACAGGCACTACTACAATTGTTGCACAAGCAATGGATGGTAGCCAGAAAATTGGGCAGTGTAATGTAACTGTGAAGCAATTGGTCACTAGTATTTGCTTTGATAAAGATTCTTTGGTGGTTTACACCGGCACCAGTATGTCACTTGATGTTGTTGTGAAACCCGATAATGCTACGGATAAGAGAATCACGTGGACTAGTTCCGATCTCCGAGTTGCAAGATTCGTCAATAAAAGCGGCATGGTAAAGGGCATTACTGCAGGGACGGCAATTGTAACTGCGACTTCTAATGACGGCAGCGGCATAAGCGCATCATGTCCAATTGAAATACGACAGTCCGTTACATCAATAGACTTGGATAGCAATAAAGGGTTGACTCTTTATGTTGGAGATGATCCAACACCCCTTACAGCATACGTGTTGCCTGAAGATTCTTATGACAATCGTCTCGTGTGGACTTCATCAAGTCCGGATGTTGCCACAATAGATCAAAATGGTCTAGTGACGCCATTGTCCGCCGGTGCAACAACAATATACGCTGAAGCAAGACATACCAATTCGGACGGCAAATCATACGATGTTACAGCCTCCTGCCTAATATATGTAGCCAAACGACTAATTACCAACATCACTTTCGACAGAAAAGAACTTGTTTTTTATTTGGGGCTTCGGGACACCCCAGTTTCGATAGTTGCTAATATCGAACCAGAAAACGCGTATAATAAAACAATTTCTTGGTCCAGTTCAGATGAATCAGTAGCAACAGTCGATAACAAAGGGATTATTGTGCCTCAATCTTTAGAACAGTATGGGGACTGCTATATAACTGCCAGGGCAAATGATGGTAGTGACAAATTTGGGCAATGCAGGGTCTGTGTCAGTAGGATTGAAGAAAAAACAGTTGTAACGCCAGATTCTGTCGATCTTGGGCTTTCTGTAAAATGGGCTTCTTTTAATCTTGGAGCCACCAAACCAGAAGAGATTGGCGACACATATCCATGGGGAGAAGTGTTCGGGGAGAACGAGGGAATCCTTTGTTATTCATCTTATCCTTATTCTGCATATAGAATGTACGATTACGCTACCCAGTCTTTTACAAAGTACAATAGTGATGATGGTAAAGTGATGCTAGACCCTGAAGATGATGTTGCACATACTAGATTAGGTAATTCATGGCGCATGCCAACAGTATCTGAAATGAGAGAACTGTTGAATCCTGAGAATTGCTCTATAGAAAGGATGACATTGAACGGACAAAGTGGGTTGCGGATTACGAGTAAACGACAGGGTTTTGAAGGCAACAGTATTTTTCTTCCCAAGACTACCCGTTATATGGGAAGTTTTTATTGGTCTTCTTCTTTAGGTTCATATCCTAGTACGGCTTGGGGTCTTTCATTTGGAAATGATTATATAGAGTTTAGCAACGGCGCCCGAGACGGCGGCGCTGCGATTCGTCCCGTTGTAGAATAATTATTATGCATTATACAATAGGGAAAGAAGGTATCTGCTTAGTTCATATAAAATGCATATTAATTGCTAATGATAATACTGTGCAAAATCTGATGCACAGTATCCGCAAAAATACCCCCAAAATGACTATACTGTGCACCCGAAAATGCACAGTATCGACAGTAACTGCCGCTGCCTCTCCTCCTCCGGTGCTGGCAATGACGGAGTAGCGCCGGGCGGCAGCCTTCTGGCGGACCTGTCCACCCCCGGACAGGGGTAGGGGGTCGGGGCCCGCAAGATACAAGTTATCGCAGAACGATGACGAGGAATGGTCTGCGATGACGCAGGAGATTGTGGGAGGGGCCGTAATGCAGGAGGTCGAAGACCGACGAATGAAGTTCCGCCAGGGGCCTGGCTCCCCGTCGCTGAGGGTTAGCGGTTGGAATCGATGCCGCGGTGCCAGAAGCGGGAGGTGATGTCTACGCGGTGGTGGTAGAGACGTTGGTTTGTGCTGCGGCGGTTGAGGGGACCGTACTTAGGGATGTAGGGGCCGACCTTGACGTAGTCGAAGACCTCCCATATCTCGTCCTCCACCTCCTCGCGGCCCGAATACAGGGCCAGCTCCATCCCCGGGTGCGCGGCCTTGAGATGGACCGCCAGACGCATCAGGGCGGCGTGGTCGCGCCCTTCTCCGAGGAAAAGAAAACAGTTCACCCCGAAATTGTCGGCGATGAGCGAATCGATGATCGCGGGGGTGAGTTCGTCGCCGATGTCCTCCCGCAGGAAAGGGGAGTGGCAGCCAAGACAAGTACCCTGACAGTTGCTGATGTCAACTGCCAGGGTCACTTTGTCCGGTATTTCCTCGAGGACGACGGAAGTCATCCGGGGAACGTACTTGATCATCAGGCCTTCATCTTGGCGTTCTTCGGCTCGTCGATGTAGAAGCGGTGCGCCGCCTCTTCCTGACGCATCTCGCTGAAGGAGGAAACCCTCTTGAGATAGCCGATCACGCGGGTGAGGTAGTCAAGATTCTTGCTGCTGCACTTGGGGCATACCTCCAGCGTATCCTTGCTGATGTAGCCGCAGTCGTTGCAGACCGTGTTGCGGCAGTTGAAGGTGAAGTAGTTGGTGCCGTAGTGGGCGGCCACGTTCAGAAGCTGGCGGTACTGGTCCTTGGTGAGGTGCTCGGCGATGTTCATATGCAGGGCGCTGCCTCCGTCGAGGTACTTCACGTACTCTTCGCCGTGGAGCTTGAACTTGTCGATCATGCTGAGGGCCTCGTCCTCGGGGTTGTAGAAGTACGATGAGTACATATTGTGCTTCTCGGAGACGAAGTAGCCGTCCTTCTTATCCCACTTGTAGTTCTTTCCGGAAAGGTTCTCTCCCGGCACGAACTCGGTGTTGAACATGCACTCGCTGGTGCGGTCGGCGCGGTTGGACTTGTTGATGGTCTCGAGCAGGGTGTTCACGAACTCCTTGTAACCCTCGTTGGGGCCGATTTCGAGTCCGAGGAACTCGGCGGCGTCGGTGAGGCCGTTCACGCCCACGGTGAGGTACTGCTTCTTCATGCTGATGAAGCCGGCGCGGTAGACGTCGAGCATATCGGCCTTGAGGAAGTCCTTGATGATCTCGTTGAAGGCGGTCTGGTACTTGTGGACCTTCTCGGTCTCGAAGGTGACGCTTTCGCGGATTGCCTGGTAGAGCTCGTCCTTGTTGTAGCTGCCGGGTTCGAGCGGCTTGCCTTCCTCGAGCTCGATGCCCTTGCCCTCGAAGTACTTGCGGGCGGCATTCTGGATGAGACGGTTGAGGTTGAGGGTCATGACGCTCTTGGAACCGGTCGCCACGGACGCCGTACCCATCGAATACTGGTGGGTG
>JAGABD010000005.1 GCA_017614795.1 Bacteroidales bacterium | reverse complement strand
TGCCTCTGCGAGTCGGAGAAGTATGCAGGCACGGTGATGACAGCCTCCGTGACGGGCTGGCGCAGATAGTCTTCAGCGGTCTTCTTCATCTTCTGGAGAATGATGGCGCTGATTTCCTGCGGCGAATACATACGTCCGTTGATGTCCACGCGGGGGGTGTTGTTGTCGCCCTTCACCACGCTGTAAGGGACGCGTGCCACTTCCGTTCCCACCTGGTCCCAGGTTTCGCCCATGAAACGCTTGATGGAGAAAACGGTGTTCTTGGGGTTCGTGATGGCCTGACGCTTGGCGGGATTGCCCACCTTGCGCTCGCCGTCATCGGTAAATGCCACGACGGACGGGGTTGTCCTCTGTCCTTCGTTGTTGATGATTACGGTAGGCTGGTTGCCTTCCATTACTGCCACGCAACTGTTGGTTGTTCCGAGGTCGATTCCAATGATTTTTCCCATAGTATTATGCTTTTTATTGTTTTTCTATCATTCTGTCAGCCCGAAGGCGACGCTATTGTCATAAACGAAAGATGTGCCAAGCCCCTTTTACTGACAAAGTGTCACAATTTTCCTTATCTTTGCGTCCGTATGGAATACAGACAGCTTTCTGCGGAAGAATACGGCGACCTGGAGTCGCGCATCCTTTACGAGGACAACCACCTTATGGTCTTCGACAAGAAGCCCGGCGAGATAGTGCAGGGAGACAAGACCGGAGACGAGCCTCTCTGCGAGACGCTCAAGGCCTTCATCGCGCGGCGCGACGCCAAGCCCGGGAAGGTGTTCCTCGGTGTCCCACACCGCCTCGACAGGCCGGTGAGCGGCATCTGCGTGTTCGCAAAGACGTCCAAGGCGCTGGAAAGGCTGTCGGAGATGTTCCGCGAAGGAGCAGTCCACAAGACCTACCACGCCCTCTGCTGCGCGAAACCCGAACCCGAGGCCGGCGCGCTGGAGGACTGGATGGAGCGCAACGAGAAACTCAACAAGAGCTTCATCACCCGCAAGCCTGGTCCCAAAGCGAAGCTGGCGAAACTCGAATACAAGCTTCTGGAGGCCACTGAGCGCTATTGGCTGGTCGAAGTGAGACTTCTTACCGGGCGCCATCACCAGATCCGCTGCCAGCTCGCCCATATCGGCTGTCCCATCAAAGGCGACCTCAAATACGGAGCGCCGCGTTCCAACCCCGACGGAGGCATCAGCCTCAACTCGCACTCGATCAGCTTCGACCATCCGGTGAAGCACGAGGAAATAGTCTGCGAAAGCAGGCAGGAGCTCCTGAAGAAGCGCTGACTCCCCTATTTCTTGGGAGGATGTTCCATATCCCTGATGTATTCCCCGGGAGTCTTGCGGGTGTGTATCTTGAACGCCATGCTGTAGGTGACCACGGAGTGGAATCCCGATTTCAGCGCGATCTGGATGATTTTCAGGTTCTGTCCCGAGCGCATCAGCTCTATCGAATAGTTGATGCGGTAGTAGTTCACGAACTGCTTGAAGTTGCGGCCGGAATAGAAGTTCACCGCGCGCGACAGGTACACCTTGTTTGAGAACAGGTCCTTGGACATGTCGTCGAGGGAATACTTCGGATCGAGGAACGGCTTGCAGGTCTCCATATAATCCAGGATCCTGGCATACAGCGCGCTCAGATACTCGTCATCGCTCTCTGCGGCCGGAAAGGAACGCAGGTTCCCCTTTATTATGTCCATTATCCGGCTTTCCCGCTTCTCGCTCAGAAGCATCGTGCGGCCGCTCCAGGCCCTTTTGTACATCAGGAGGTATATGGCGCTCATCGACAGGCAGAGAATGGCTTCGGGGCCCGTTCCGGCGCCAAACCTGCCCATCGCGAGCAATATCGCGCAACTTGCAAGAAGCGCGGTTTCGTAGATTTTCCGTGCGTAGTCTTCCAGACTGCACCATACCGAGTCGAGACGGAAGAGCATCTTCACGGACTCGAGCTTGGTCCTGGCGCGGACGTAGTCGTAAAGGAGAAGCATCGACAGCGCGGCCAGGACGGTCGTCTCGCACGCGCGTGGATAGACTATGGACAAGGGCGGCAGCGCAAGGAACAGCAGCGTAGCCGGCACGCTCAGCACGAGGGAAGGTTTCATATCCTCGTAACCGAGCGGATACATCATAAGGATGGTCATCGCGGCCGTGAAAGAACAGCACAGCCCCTGGATTATCCCTTCCTCCTCCAAACTGCAATAAATGCCCGCCGAACACGCGAGCGTCAGCAGAGAAAGCAATCTAATTACGGAATGGCCGGAAATCATTTTTCTCATCTCGTCGTCACTTTTGCGGCGCAAGGTAGAGAAAAAAATCCTCTTGGATGTTGTAAAAAGGAGGGTAAAAAAAACTTTTTATGTTTTTGAATCAAGAAAAGTTTTACACCGTCATTTACCCTCTTTTTTGGCGGCGCTTTTTATCCTGTCGAAGCCCTTGCCATACACTCCGGTAACGGAGGAAACGGAAAGGAAGGCCTGCGGATCGATGGCCTTGATGTAGCGGAGCATTATGTTCAGGTCCGCCTTGCGGGTAAGCACCATCAGCACGCAGGTCGAGTCCTTGGTGTACCAGCCCTTGCCTTCCAGGACCGTGACTCCGCGATGAAGCTCCTTTGTAATAGCATCCGCTATCTCGGCGTATTTCTTCGAAAGGATGAAGAGCTGCACGCTCTGGCGCGAACCAGAAACTACAAGGTCGAGCACGGTGCTGTTCACCACGATCAGGATGAAACCGTACACCACGGTAGTAATCTTGTCCACGAAGGGAACAGGCTCTCCCGATGCGGTGTAGGAAGGCACCAGCATCGAGGAAAGAATCACCACCACGTCCATCCACAGGATCATCCTGCCGGGCGAAACGTTGCGGTATTTGTTCACCATCAGGGCGATTATATCCGTACCTCCGGTACTGCCTCCCACGGTAATCGTCAGCCCTATTCCGATGCCTACCATGATGCCGCCCATGATAGTACTCATGAGTTTACCGTTGTCAAGCGCAATTGCCTGTATGAAGTCGGGCGATATGAGCGACTGGAATACATTGAGGCCTATGGAAGCCAGCACTATGGCATACACGGTCTTGCCCCCGAATCCCCATCCAAGCACGAACAGTGCCGCTATAATGAGTCCTGCGTTGAGCACGAAATAGGAATAGCCTATCTTGATGAAACCGTGCGTGGCATACTGGATTATTGCGGAGATACCGGTCACGCCGCCGCCCACGAGATTGTTGGGGACGAGGAAAATGCTCCATCCCAGCACGTAAAGCAGTATTCCGAAGGTGACTATCGCATATTCCTTGATATGCGTAAGCGTCGTTTTCCTAAGCGTCGACATTCTTTTTCTTCCTGAGTTTGGTTATGCCGGCCTTGATTTCCTCGAATCCTTCGCCGTACACTCCGCCTACCTTGTTCACCGTCATAAACGCGCGGCTGTCAAGATCCTTGATGATACGGGTGACTTCTGGAACCTCGTTGCGCCTCATAAGAAGGAGAAGCACGTCTTTCTCCTGTTTGGTGTACCAGCCGATGGCTTTCAGCACGGTGACTCCCCTCTCCATCTTGTTGCAGATGTAATCGGCTATCTCCTTATGCTTGGACGAGAACACCAGAAGCTGTACCGCGCCCTTGTCGCCCACGACCACGAAATCTATCACGGCGGCATAGGCGGCCATCATCACGTAACCGTACATCATATCGCCGAAGGCCTTTCCGGGGAGGAAGAGGATGCTGGTGATGATGAAGAAGTCGGTGACGAGGAACATGGTGCTGAGCGATATCGGCCAGTACTTGTTGACTATGAGGGCGACGATGTCGGTGCCTCCCGTGCTGCCGCCCTTGCGGATGGCGAGTCCCACGCCGATAGCCTCCAGCACACCGGCGATGATGGGAATCATGATGTTCTCCGGTATGTAAAGGAAGTTCCCGGGAATGGCCTGAATCCAGTGGAACCCGGCGAAAACCTTAAGCATAACAGCCTGTATGCCAATGCAATACAAGGTCCTGAAACCGAATCCTATTCCGAACACCAGAACCGCGAGAATGATGAGGGCGGCATTTATCACCACGTAGGAATACGAGGCGAGTATGGTTCCTCCGGTAGCGAACTCGATTACCGCGCAGAGACCCATCAGGCCTCCGGCGGACATTCCGTTGGGAATCATGAACGCTTCCCAGGCGACCGTCACGAACAACGCGCCCAGCGTCATTAGCAGATAGTCCTTCAGGACATCCAGCACTTTCTGTTTCTGTATCATTTCACAACCAGGTTAACCATTCTTCCGGGAACCACGATAACCTTGACTATCGTAAGTCCCTCGGTATATTTTGCAGTCTGCGGCAATGCCCTCACGTGCGCCTCGACCTCAGCCGGAGCGGCTCCTGCGGGCATATCCACCATAAATCTTGTCTTTCCGTTGAACGAAACGGGATACTTCACGGTATTCTCGACCGTGAGCGACTCGTCGTAGACGGGGAAAGAAGCCTTCGTGACGCTCTCCTTGTGTCCGAGCGCCTCCCAAAGCTCCTCCGCCATATGAGGCGCGAACGGAGAGATGAGAACCACGAGGGGTTCCAGCACGGCGCGGGAAGTGCATCCGAGGTCGGTGAGTTCCCCTATCGCGATCATAAACGCGCTTATCGTGGTGTTGTAGGAGAAGTTTTCGATATCCTCCTGCTCCTTGCCGATGAGCTTGTGCAGGGCCTTGAGTTCCTCCGGACGCGGCGCCGCATCGGTCACGAGCCATTTCTCGCGGTCCCAGAACAGGCGCCAGAACTTCTTGAGGAAGCGGTTCACGCCGTCGATGCCCTTGGTGTCCCAGGGCTTGCTCTGCTCGACGGGACCGAGGAACATCTCGTAGAGACGCAGGGTGTCGGCTCCGTAGCTGTCGCAGATGAGGTCGGGGTTCACCACGTTGTACATGCTCTTGCTCATCTTCTCGATGGCCCAGCCGCAGATGTATTCGCCGTTCTCGAGTTCGAATTCCGCGTCGGCATACTCGGGACGCCACTTGCGGAAGGCCTCTATGTCGAGTTTGTCGTTGTAGACTATGTTCACGTCGACGTGTATCTCGGTGGTCTCGTACTTGTCCTTGAGCCCGAGCGACACGAACTTGTTGGTGCCGACGATCCTGTATACGAAATTGGAGCGTCCCTGGATCATTCCCTGGTTCACCAGCTTGCGGAACGGTTCGTCCTCGCAGACATAACCGAGGTCGTAGAGGAACTTGTTCCAGAAGCGCGAATAGATGAGGTGGCCGGTCGCGTGTTCAGTGCCGCCCACGTAGAGGTCGACGTTGCGCCAGTAGCGGTCCGCCGCCGCGCTCACGAGTTCTTCGTCGTTGCGGGGGTCCATATAGCGCAGATAATAGGCGCTGGATCCCGCGAATCCCGGCATCGTGCTGGTTTCCAGAGGATAGCCCTTGTAGGTCCAGTTCAGCGCCCTCTCCAGCGGGGCCTCTCCGTTCTGCGACTTGAAAGAAGTGATTTCGGGGAGTTCCAGCGGCAGTTCGCTTTCGGGCAGAGGGGTGGGGATGCCGTCCTTGTAGTATATGGGGAAAGGCTCGCCCCAGTAGCGCTGGCGCGAGAATACAGCGTCGCGGAGACGGTAGTTCGTCTTGCGGCGTCCGAGTCCGTGGGCCTCCACATAATCCTTGGCGGCTTCGATGGCCTCTTTCACGTCCATTCCGTTCAGGAAGCCCGAATTTATCATTTTGCCCTCCTTGACGTCGAAGCTCTGCTCGCTCACGTCCGCTCCTTCGATCAGGGGGATGATGGGAAGGCCGAACTTCTTTGCGAAAGCGTAGTCGCGGGAATCGTGCGCAGGAACCGCCATGATGGCGCCGGTGCCGTAGCCCGCAAGCACGTACTGGGATATCCAGATGGGGATTTTCTCTCCGGTGAGAGGATTGATGCCGTAGGAGCCCGTGAACACGCCGGTGACGGTCTTGGTCTCCGCGATGCGCTCGCGTTCGGTCTTCTTCTTGGCCTCCTTGATGTAAGCCTCGACCGCCGCCTTCTGCTCGGGCGCGGTGAGCTGGTCCACAAGCTCGCTTTCGGGAGCCAGGACCATAAACGTCACGCCGAAGACGGTGTCGGCGCGGGTTGTGAAGATGGTGACGGGCAGATGCCTGTCGCCGCAGACGGTGTCGAACACCATCTCGGTGCCTTCGCTCTTCCCTATCCAGTTGCGCTGCATTTCCTTGAGGCTGTCGGACCAGTCGAGCTTCTCCAGCGAATCGAGGAGCCTTCCGGCATAGGCGCTCACGCGGAGCTGCCACTGCTTCATCTTGCGCTGCTCGACGGGGAATCCGCCGCGCACGCTGAGGCCGTCCTTGACTTCGTCATTGGCCAGAACAGTACCTAAACCTTCGCACCAATTGACGGATGTTTCTCCCTGATAAGCAATGCGATAACGCATAAGGATATCGGAGCGTTCCTGCTCGCTGGCGGCCGCCCACATCTCGGGGGTGACGTCTTCATAACCTTCAGTTTCGAACTTCGCTATGAGCTCGTTGATGGGCCTCGCCTTGTCCATCGCCGGGTCGTACCAGCACTTGAACATCTTGATGAAAGCCCATTGCGTCCATTTGTAATAAGACGGATCGCAGGTGCGGAATGAACGGTCCCAGTCGTAGGAGAAACCGATACGGTCGAGCTGGCTGCGGTAGCGCGCCACGTTCTCGGTCGTGGTCTTCTCGGGATGCTGTCCGGTCTGGATGGCGTACTGCTCGGCGGGAAGTCCGAAGGCGTCGTAACCCATCGGATGCAGCACCTCGAAGCCTTTCAGGCGCTTATAGCGCGAGTATATATCGCTCGCTATATAGCCCAGAGGATGCCCGACGTGAAGTCCCGCTCCGGAAGGATACGGGAACATGTCCAGCACATAGAACTTGGGCTTTGAGGGATCCTCTACAGCCTTGTAAGTCTTCTCCGCGGCCCATTTGGCCTGCCATTTCGCTTCAATCTTCTTGAAATCGTAATCCATCTTATCTTTTCTTTTTCTTTTCCAACCTGAATTCGACGTACACCGACATCCCGCTCTTGACGGGCTTGCCGGAAACGATGCCCGGCTTCCAGTCCGGCGACGCCTCTATCACCCTCACGGCCTCGGCGTCCAGCGAAGGATCGGCTCCGCGGGCCACCCGCACGTCGCATACGTGTCCCTTCTCGTCTATGGTGAAATCCACCAGCACACGGCCCTGTATGCCGTTCTTCCTGGCGTAATCGGGATATTTCAGATAAACGTACACCCACTTGCGGAGGAAGCCCACGGGATCGGTGCTGCCGAAGAAACTCGGCCTCCTGTCGCAGTCGTAGTAGGGTATGACCTTGCTTTTCGCCTCCTTTTCGACCGTTTCGCCCGGATTGAACACCGGAGCGGGACCGCCGGAAAGCCTGATGGCGAAATTGTATATGTATTCCTGCTCCCTCGCAAGGTAGCCGTAGTCGACCACCGGAGGAAGATCGTTTACAGTGTTGTATTCCGGGTACATTCCGGAGGTGAACATCACAGAGGGTATGTTCTTGGCATAGAACGCCCTGTGGTCCGATGCGCAGGGCTCCGCCGTCACGAGTTTCGGGTGCACCGGCTGGAGACTGTTCTCCAGGGCCAGGATGTACTGGTTCAGGTCGGCGTTCGATGCCGTATATGCGTAGAAGCCGGAATTCCCGGTCCCGAGCATATCCAGGTTTATCATCGCGTCTATCTTGTCGGCATCCTTGAAGGACCTGTTGAGAAAATACCATGCCCCGGCGTTGCCCTGGAGCGAGGAGCCGAATGCCGCGACTATCACCGAGCGCCCGAGAAGGGCGGAATTTGTCTGCAGCGTTTTTGCCAGGGAGATGAGCATCGCGAGTCCGGAAGCGTTGCCGTTGGCGCCGGGATAGACGCGCGTGACGCTTTGTCCGTCGACGTTCAAGGTCCTCTCACCGATATTGTCGAGACGGGCCCCTATTACTATGTACCTGTCCTTGAGGCTGCGGTTGTAGCTCTGGATGACGCCCACGACGTTACAGGAACGCAGGGTGTCGCCCGCAAGCTGCAGCATTCCGAAGGACTTGTCGTCGTTGGAGAGCAGCATCTCCACGCCGCACTCCGAAAGTTTGCCGGCCACATATTCCGCCGCGAGGCGTTCGCCCTCGGTGCCCGCTCCCCTTCCCTTCAGGGCCGGAGAAGCCAGATACTCGACGGCGCCCCGCAGTCCCGCGGTGCTTTCGCCTTCGTAGAGTTCGCTGAAATCCTGCGAAAAGGCGAAGATACCCCGGACCGCAAGCAGAAGTATGACCGCGATTCGTTTCATCCTATTCGTTCACAAGCACCCACACGTCTTCGGGGCAGAAATCCTCCGCCTTCACGCGGCGAAGCGATGCGTATGCCTCCGAGAGTACGTCGGTTCCGCAAATGCCCACTGCCGTGAAGCCGTTGTCGAAGGGTATCCGCACGGTGACGTAGCCCTTTTCCGCCGCGAGGCCCTGCATCTTGGCGATGTTGCTTTCCTTGGAGAAAGCGCCCACCACGACATAGTAGCGGCAGTTCAGCCCGGAGACCATAAGTCCGCGGACCTCGCCCGCAGGTATGATGGAGCTGGGCAGGGCGGTTATCGAATCGACCAGCCGCAGCGAATCCGCCATAGCCTCCTCGATGAGTTTGAGCGAGTCGAGCCTCGCCTGATGCGCCGCCTCCTCCTGAAGGATGAGTTCCCGCTTCGCGGCAATTTCCGCCGACGTCGGCCTTCCCGCCAGCCGGCGGAACGCGTCGCATCCGCCCGCTGTCACGAGCACGGCCGCAAGGCAGACTGCAAGTGTGATTTTTCTAAGCATAACTTGCAAATATAAGAATTATTCCGGCTTCTCCTTGGAGAAGGCCCTCACAATTTTGCTCACCAGAGGGTGCCTCACGATGTCCGAATCGTTGAAGAATACGGTGGACACTCCCTTGATGTTCTTCACCAGTTCAATGCCTCGCAGAAGGCCGGAATCCTCCCTGCGGGGAAGGTCTATCTGGGTGGCGTCGCCGGTGACTATGAACTTGGCGTTCATTCCCATACGGGTAAGGAACATCTTGAGCTGGCCCGTATTGGTGTTCTGTGCCTCGTCGAGAATGACGCAGGCCTTGTCCAGGGTGCGTCCTCGCATATATGCCAGAGGGGCTATCTGGATGGTGCCGTTCGCCATGAAGTCCTGCAGTTTCTTGGGCGGAATCATATCGCCGAGGGCGTCGTAGAGCGGCTGCAGATACGGATCCAGCTTGTCCTTGAGGTCGCCGGGCAGGAATCCCAGCCTCTCCCCCGCCTCGACCGCCGGTCTGGTGAGGATTATGCGCTTGACCTCGCGGTTCTTGAGGGCGCGCACGGCCAGGGCTATGGCGATGTAGGTCTTTCCCGTTCCGGCGGGCCCCACCGCGAAGACGAGGTCGCTGTCGAAATAGGCCTTCACCATCTTCTCCTGGTTGGCGTTGCGGGCGCGGATGGCCTTGCCGTCGGTGGTGTGCACTATCACCGCGTTGCCGTGTTCCGCAAGGGCGGAAGAATTGCTGCTGCCGCTGAAAAGGTCCTCGACGTCGTATACGGTGAGGTTCAGTTTGCGGTGACGCAGCTGCACCAGGGCGGCGAACTTCTCGACGAAATTCTCCACCTGGTCCTGGGGGCCTTCCACGATTATGTCGTTGCCCTTGTCCTTGACGTCCAGCGAAGGGAAATAGGTGCAGAATTCATTCAGGATCCTGTTGCCCGCCCCGAGAATCTCCACGGGGTTCACATCCATTGTAATGGTTTTCTTCATTCTATGCCTGTTGCTTTGCGGACCCGTTCGAGCGTCCGCATCATATTGTCGTAATCTTCGGGGTCTTTCCAGAGATGCCGCCTGCCGCGGTAGTTCTCCACTTCCACCGTCATATAATTGTCCGTCAGCTTGCCCGGCAGGGTGCACCAGAGAAAATGCAGCACGGGCCTGCCCACGCGGCTTTCGCCGGTAATTCTGTTGCGCACCAGGGGCAGTTCCACGGCCAGTTCCAGCCTGGTGTTCTTCGCGCTCATATTGCTCACGGCGTTGCCTATGGAGTAGATGACGGGCACGCCCGAGATGAAGCAGCTGTCCTGCACCACGTGCGGATGCGCCCCTATCACGGCGTCCGCCCCGAGCTCCACCAGTTTCGAAGCCCACTGCGCCTGGACCGCATTGTGGCGGAGCTTGTATTCCTCGCCCCAGTGAGGCAGCGCTATGATGAAGTCGGGATTCGCCTTCTTGGCGCGCTCAAACTGCGCCGCCACTTCGCCCTCGTCCATCACCGCGACGCGTGGATACTCGCATTCCGGTTCCATATTGGTGCCGTAGGTGAAGTTCACAAGCGCTATCCTGAGGCCCTTGCACAGCACTACGAGGGGGTTGTCCCTCTCGAAAGAGGCCCTGTCGGCCCCGCTGCCGGCGTACGGAATCCCGGAATAGCGGCCGAGAGTCCTCTTCAGGCCCGCCGGTCCCTTGTCCAGGATATGGTTGTTGGCGGTCAGCAGCACGTCCACCCCGGCTCCGAGAATGCTGTTCACATACGAATCGGGGGCGGAAAAAGCAGGATAGCCTGTGTAAGGCTTGCCGGCGAGGGTGAATTCGGCGTTCGCCACTGCCATATCCGCTCCTTCCAGCAGGGGCGCGATGTCGGAAAGGAATACGCTGTGATCCTTGCCCAACTGCTCCCTGTGCATCATCACGTCGCCGATGAACACGACACGCACGGTGTCGTCCGCCACCGGAGGCGGAACTGCGGGAAGAAGTATCTGGAGAATCAGCGACAGCATCGTCCATAAGCAAAAAGGCGGTGACCGGGACACCCCGGCCACCCGCCTTGAAGTTCGCTATAAATTATTTGCCGAGATATTCGTTGTATTTGTCGAGTTTCAGCTTGTACTCCTCCTCGGAACGGAAACGGAAGCAGGCGTTCTTGATGTATTCGGCCATGCTCTTCTTGATTTCCTCGTCCTTGGAGATGCCGAACGCCTTCTCGAAGGGCTCGATGCACTTCTTGAGGGTTACCTCGAAATCTCCGCCGGGACCCATCAGACGGTCGTAGGTCTTGTAGTCCCTGAGGTCGGCCTTGGCCGCTTCGTCCTGGATTTCGACTGCGCGGTTGTAGTAGTAGAGCGCGATGCCGATGTAACCGAACTCGTAGTTGGGGTTGATTTCGGCGCACTTGGAGAATGCTGCGAGGCCTTCCTCGATCTGGCCGAGCTTGATGCGGGCGTCACCCTCGACATAGTAGAGGGATGCGTTGTTGGGCTCGTTCTTCTTTGCAGCGTCGATGAGCTCGAAGAGCCTGTTGACATCTCCGCCGCTGGTCATATAATGATTGATGAGGGAGATGAGGATGCTCTGGCTCTGGGGGAACTTCTGGAAGCCCTGCTCGAGATACTTGACCTTCGCCACGGTATCATTGCGCATCACGGCGAGTTCGGCAAGCTTTGCGAAAGCTTCGCCGTCCTTGTTGTAGAAGCCCTTGGCCACGCACTCGTTGAAGAGTTTCTCGGAACGCTTGATGATCGAAGGCTTCTTGTCGGTAGTGGCCTTGGGAAGAGCCAGGTATGCCGCGAGAGCCGCGTTGTAGAGCGAGTTGGTGTCGAGCACCGCGTAAGGCTCCTGGGCAGCCGCACGGGCGGAAGCTTCGAAGTACTTGGAAGCGTCGGTGAACTTCTCGAGGAGGTATGCGGTGTACGCATCTTCATTGTACTTGTCGCTGATGGTCTTGATGGCCTCCTTGAGCTGCTTCGTCTTCTTATGCTTGACGTCGCACTCGTTGGCCTTCGCGTAGGCCTTGAGGGCGCGGTCGAGGACGTCGCGGTACAGAGGCTTGGTGACCTCCATAATTTCGAGCTGTCCCTTCGGGTTGTAGTAGTAGTTCACCGTCTGGTACTGCTTCTTCGTGTATTCCTGGCCCTGAATCTTGACCTTCTTTGTGGAATAGACCTTTTCCTTTGCCATAACCACGGCGAGTTCGGCTTCAGACGCGCCGAGCCAACCGCTCTTCTGGGGAGCGTAGTAGGCGTTCATATAAGCCTGGCCAAGCTTCATCCAGGTGTCGACCTTGGTTGCCTTCTTGGGATTTTCAGCTACTTTCTTCGCAGCTTCGACATCCGCTTTTGCCGCAGAGAGGCTCTTCACCTGCTGCTGGGCATAAGCAACCGTAAACGACGCCACGAGGGCGATTGCCAAAAGAATCTTTTTCATAAACCTTGTTTTTATTCGTTTGTGTTATTGTCCTGTTCTGCAGTTTCCGTGCCAGGCTCCTCGCCGGAGGCTTCGTCCTCGCTCTTGGAGACCACGCTGATAGCGGCGATGCTGTCGCCCTCGCGCAGGTTGATGAGCTTGACGCCCTGGGTCACGCGGCCCGCCACCTTGATGCCGTCCACGGCCATCCGGATGGTAAGGCCGGACTGTGTGATTATCATAAGGTCGTCGTTGGCCGTCACGTTCTTGATGGCCACTACGTTCCCCGTACGTTCGGTGATGTTGAGAGTCTTGACGCCCTTGCTTCCGCGGTGTGTCGCACGGTAGTCCTCGGGGTCGGAACGCTTGCCCAGACCGTTCTCGGAAACCACCAGCACGGTGTGCTCCGAGGCGTCCTCGGCCTTGGGATCGTAAGTGATCACGCCGACTACCTCGTCCTTCTCGCCGAGGGTGATGCCACGCACGCCGGAAGCGCCGCGGCCCATCGCCCTGAGCTCCTCTTCCTCGAAACGCACGCAGCGTCCGTCGCGGGCCGCGATCATTATCTGCTCGCTGCCGTTGGTGAGGACCGCGTCGAGCAGTTCGTCGCCTTCGCGGATGGTGAGAGCGATGATGCCCTTGTTGCGGCTGCGCTTGTTGGAGTACTCGGTCAGAGTGGTCTTCTTTATGACGCCCTTGCGGGTGACGAGAGTCACGAAGTGGCTGTCGGTGTATTCGACGTCCTCGATCTTCGCGGCATTCAGGTAGGTCTTGATGGTGTCGCCCTGCTCGATGGGGAGCATGTTCTGCACCGCGCGGCCCTTGCCTGCGCGCTGTCCTTCGGGCAGTTCGTAGACCTTGAGCCTGTAGCAGATGCCCTTCTGGGTGAAGAACAGCATCGTGGAGTGCATATTGGCGACGTAGATGTGCTCGATGAAGTCCTCGTCGCGGGTGCTGCCGCCCTTCTTGCCGGTGCCTCCGCGCGCCTGTGTGCGGAATTCGGTGAGAGCGGTGCGCTTGATGTAGCCGAGGTGCGATATGGTGATGACCACGTCCTCGTCGGCGTAGAAGTCTTCGGGATTGAATTCTTCCGCGCTGAGGGTGATTTCGCTGCGGCGGGCGTCGCCGTACTTGGCCTTCATCTCCTGGCACTCGTCCTTGATTATCTGCATCTGCAGTTCCTCGCTGCCGAGAATCTCCTTGCAGTGGGCGATGAACTTCTCGAGTTCGTCGTATTCCGCCTGCAGCTTGTCGCGTTCCAGGCCTGTGAGCTGGCGCAGACGCATTTCGACGATGGCCTGGGCCTGTTCGACGGTGAAGCCGAACTTCTCCACGAGACCGTCGCGCGCCTCGTCCACGTTCTTGGAAGCGCGGATGTGGGCGATGATCTCGTCGATTATGTCGATGGCCTTGAGAAGTCCTTCCAGGATGTGGGCGCGCTTCTCGGCCTTGTCGAGTTCGAATCTGGTGCGGCGCAGGATCACCTCGTGACGGAAATCGACGAAATTGGAGATGATTTCCTTCAGGGTGAGGGTGCGGGGACGGCCCTTGACCAGCGCCACGTTGTTGATGGCGAAGCTGGACTGGAGCGGAGTGTACTTAAAGAGGGTGTTCAGCACCACGTTGGTGTTGGAACCCATCTTCACGCGGAAAATCACGCGCACTCCCTCGCGGGAGGACTCGTCGTTCATATAGGAGATGCCCTCGATCTTCTTGTCCTCGACCATCTGCGCGATGCGCTCGAGCATTTCCTTCTTGTTGACCATATAAGGGATTTCGGTCACCACGATGGTCTCCTGTCCGCGGTCGTTGACCTCTATGTCGGTCTTCGCGCGGATGACCACGCGGCCGCGGCCGGTGGTGTAGGCGTCCACGATGCCCTGCTTGCCCATAATGATGCCCCCGGTCGGGAAGTCGGGACCCTGGATGTGCTCCATCAGGCCTTCGACGTCGATGTCGGGATTGTCGATGTACGCGCATATGGCGTCGCAGCATTCGCCCAGGTTGTGGGGAGCCATATTGGTGGCCATACCCACGGCGATGCCGGCGGAGCCGTTGAGCAGAAGCAGAGGAAGCTTGGTGGGAAGGACGGTGGGCTCGGTGAGCGAATCGTCGAAGTTGTTGGTCATATCGACCGTATTCTTGTCGAGATCGCCGAGAACGTCGTCCGATATCTTTTCGAGCTTGGCTTCGGTGTAACGCATTGCCGCGACGGAGTCGCCGTCCATGCTACCGAAGTTGCCCTGTCCCTTCACGAGCGTGTAGCGCTGGTTCCAGGGCTGTGCGAGACGCGCCATCGCGTCGTATACGCTGCTGTCGCCGTGAGGGTGGAATTTACCGAGAACCTCGCCGACGATACGTGCCGATTTCTTGGTCTGACCGGAGAAACTGAGCCCCAGGCCGTCCATCCCGTAGAGGACCCTGCGCTGCACCGGCTTGAGGCCGTCGCGCACGTCGGGGAGCGCTCGGGACACGATCACGGACATCGAATAGTCGATGTACGCGCTGCGCATTTCGTGGTCTATTTCCACGGGCTCTATGAAGCCTTGGGTTTCTTCGGGAATTATTACCTCTTCGTTGTCCATATCTTTCATTTACATAATCACGCAAATATAACGAATTTATCCGATATTTTCACTACTTTTGTGTCAGTAATTATGAAGTTTTCCCAAGATTTTTGCGACATTCTTTCCTTTGCCCGCGAAGAGGCGATGCGCACCGGCTGCACGGAGGTCGGAGCAGACCATCTGATGCTCGGAATCCTGCGTGACGCGGACTGCGGAGCGGCCGCCATTCTGGCCGCCGGAGGCATCGATGCGGAAGCCCTCAAAACGCGCATCGACGCGGCCGTTTTCCGCCGCGACGCCATACCTTACGGGATGGAGGATTCGGTGCGTCCGGGAGAAGAAGGAAACGCCGCCCTGAACCTTGCCGTGGCCGAAGCCCAAAAGGACGGCGCGGGACAGGTGGAGGCGGTGCATCTCCTGAGGGCCCTGCGCCTTATGCACGGCCCGGTCTGTTCGGGAATACTTCGCGAAGGCTCTCTCGCCTCCGACTCCCCCGCCGGGGCGGACACAAAAGAATACACTCCCCGCGAAGACGAAATCAACCGTCTGCTGGGAGCGTTTCCTGTCAGTTCGGGAATAAAGAGCTGAGCCCCTATTCCGAAAGCTTGTCCATAACCAGTTTCACAAGCTCCCTGACGCGGGGCTTGTAATCGGTGTTGGCATCCTTGAGATAGCGGTGCGCAATGGCGCAGCATACCGTAATGGCGTCGTGGCCGAGTTTGCGCGCCATTCCGGCCAGGGCGGAGCCTTCCATCTCGAAGTTGGTAATCTTGTAGCCCTTGTACTCAAACTTCTCGAAATCCTCGAGCATGTTCGGCATGGCCAGACCCTGGCGCACAACGCGTCCCTGAGGGCCGTAGAAGCCCGATGCGGCAACTGTCATACCCTTAACCGTATAAGGCTCGAAGAGGTCGATCAGACGCTGCGAGGCACGCACGAAATAAGGGTCGGGAAGATGCTTTCCCCAGTGGACCGCCTTCTTGAAGGCCTCCTCGAAATCGAGAAGCGCGATTTCGTCGCGTCCTTCGTACCAGTTCATAAGGCCGTCGCAGCCGACTGAAATATGGCTGAGAATGAACGAACCGAGGGGAATTTCGGGCTGGATGGCGCCGCAGGTGCCGATGCGCACGAGAGTGAGGGTTTTGTGCTCGGGCTTAACCTCGCGGGTCTTAAAGTCGATGTTGGCGAGGGCGTCGAGCTCGGTGGCAACAATGTCGATATTGTCGCATCCGATGCCATGCGAAACCGCCGTCATGCGCTTGCCGTGATAGTGTCCGGTGCAGAACGCGAATTCGCGCGACTGGCCCTTGGCCTCGACATCCTCGAAGAGGGCCTCGAACATCTTCACCCTTTCGGGGTCGCCGAACAGCACTACGGTGTCGGCCAGCTCTTCCGGCTTGATATGAAGATGGAAAACGGAGCCGTCGCCGTTGATTATCAGTTCAGATTCAGGAATTCTCATAATGTATTGGTTTTTTAGTGTTTTTTCTTTGCGGAACGAAGGCGGGAAGCGCTTCTCACGAGCAGTTCGTCGGCAAGTATCGCCCTTGCCGCCAGGACGTCGAGTATGATGGCCACGGCAGGAAGCACAGTCGCAATGCCGAAGGCAGCCTTGTCTTCTGCCATATAATAATCCACTCCTATCCATATCTGCAGGCCCAGCAGAATCAGGGCGGCAAACACGGCTGTGCGCATCTGGAAGATACGGTGGCGGTAAACCGTAAGCGCCAGGAATTCAAGCACGAGGGCCACGGAGGCCAGCACCACGAATGCCGTCTTGTCGAAGCCCAGCACCACGAACAGCACCGCCACGAAGGCAAGTGCCAGATAAAGCGTCTGTATTCTCTGCCACATTACTGTCTGGAATTGAATCTTGAAAGCACGCTGGCCTCATAGGTGCGGGAAACCGGCAGTGCGTGCGCCGTTTCTATGCCCAGGTCGATGTAGTAGCCCTCCTTTTCCCGGCTGAGGACATCGACTTTGGAAATGTTAACTATGTACTTGCGGTGGCAGCGCACCAGGTCGCTCCCCGCGAAGCTCTCCTCCACCGTCTTCAGGCGGCAGCGCAGCATATACTGCTTCAGCTCGCCGTTGTTGTCGGAGTACCAGACCTTTATGTAGTTGTCGTCCGATTCTATGAAGAAGATGTTGCGCAGGCGCACCGATAGCTTCATTCCGCCGTCGTTGTCGAAAAGGGTGATGATCTGCTCGTCCTGCGGCGCGGGGAAGCTGTCGCTGACGACGTCGCCCATATTCATAAGGCGGATGATGTTCGCCCTGTCCTTGATGACGAAATGGATGGCTACGAGGAGATAGGCGGCGCCGATGGTCAGAAGTCCGTAGAGAAGGGCTTCCAGGAAGATTTGCCAGAAACCGCGGAAGTCGATGCGGATGACGCCCGTGGTGACCAGGGAGGCCACGATGAGAGGCATCAGGAGCAGCACGCTTCCGATGCCGGCGAAGACCGCCGACGAAGGCTGCTGGCCGGCGCCTTCTCCCGTTTTCTTTTTGTTGTCCTTGACCATCGAGGCAAGCTTTGCGTATGCAAAGATAACGAAAAATTGCTATATTTGCCATCCTAAATAATGGCAGTATGGACAAACGGGTAGCAGTTACCGGACTCGGTGTGGTTTCCTGCATCGGAAACGATGTCCCCACCTTCTGGGCCAACCTCAAGAAAGGGGTTTGCGGCATCGATTACATCAATGAATTCCCCACCGACGGCTTCAAGGTGAAGATAGCGGGCAAGGTGCGCGACTTCCATCCCGAGAACTACGGAATGGACGCCCCCTTCATCCGCAAGCAGGCGATGTTCACCATCTACGGAATGGCTTCGGCATGGCAGGCCATGAAGGATTCCGGGCTCGTGAGCGGCGAGAACATCGACCCCGAGGAACTCGGCACCATAGTCGGCTCTGGAGTCGGCGGATTCGACGTCATAATCCCCGAAGTGTTCAAGCTCAAGGAAGACCCCACCGGACAGTGGATCTCTCCCCTCTTCATCCCCACGATGATAGCGGACATGGCCTCCGGCCAGATTGCCATAAAGTTCAATGCCCAAAACAGCTGCCTCAACATCCAGACCGCCTGCGCTACTTCGTCCCACTCGCTGGGCGAAGCCTACCGCAGCATCCGCCACGGCTACGCCACGGCGATGATTGCGGGCGGCAGCGAATTTGCCGCCGTGCCCCTCGGGCTCGCAGGCTTCGCCAACTGCAAGGCGCTCACCACCGCGCCCGATCCGAAGCACGCCTGCCTGCCTTTCAACAAGGACAGGGCCGGTTTCGTGATGGCCGACGGTTCTTCCGTGCTGATTCTCGAGGAATGGGAACACGCGGTTGCCAGAGGCGCCCACATCTATGCCGAAATGGTAGGCTACGGCAGCACCTGCGACGCATATCACGCCACTGCTCCGCGTCCCGAGGGAAACACCCAGGCGCGCTGCATAAAGATTGCTCTGGAACAGGCCGGATTCGATCCCGAAAAGGACAACGTGTACATCAACGCGCACGGCACCGGAACCTTCTACAACGACGTCGCCGAAACCCGCGCCATCAAGATCGCCATGGGAGAAGAAGCCGCCCGAAAGGCCCACATCTCATCGACCAAGAGCATGCACGGCCATATGTTCGGCGGAACCGGCGCGGCCGAAGCCGTAGCGACCGTCCTCGCCCTTCAGGAAGGCATCATCCCTCCCACCATCAATCTCGACAATCCCGATCCGGACTGCGACCTCGACTACACGCCCAACAAGGCCGTAAAGGCCGATGTCAACCTCGGTCTCAGCAACAGCTTCGGCTTCGGTGGACATAATGCTTGTATAGCGTTCCGTAAAGTATAAGACACCGCACCACGGCCCTTTGCCCGACGCGGGAGGCAAAAGCGGCTTTACTCTTCGCCAGCCTCCTTGAGGCGCTCGGCATTCTCGGCGACCTGCAGCTGCTCTATGCACTCCTGGATATCCCCGTTCATAAAGGCGGGCAGGTTGTACATGGTCCAGTTGATACGATGGTCGGTGACCCTCGACTGAGGGTAGTTGTAAGTACGGATTTTTGCGGAACGGTCGCCCGTGGACACCATAGTCTTGCGCTTTGCGGCTATGCCGTCCAGGTACTTCTGATGCTCCATATTGTAAAGACGCGTACGGAGTTCCTCCATCGCGCGTTCCGCGTTCTTGATCTGCGAACGTTCCTCCTGGCACTGCACCACGATTCCCGAGGGGATATGGGTGAGACGCACCGCGGAGTAGGTAGTATTGACTCCCTGTCCGCCGGGGCCCGACGCGCAGAAGAGGTCCTTGCGGATGTCGGCGGGATTAAGTTCGATGTCGAATTCGCCGGCCTCGGGGAAAACAGCCACCGACGCGGCGGAAGTCTGGATGCGACCCTGGGTTTCGGTCTGGGGCACGCGCTGTACGCGGTGCACGCCGGATTCGTATTTCATAAGGCCGTAGACGCCGTCGCTGCCGCTGAGCTTGAACACGACCTGCTTGAATCCGCCGGAGGTTCCCAGCGTCTGGTCGGTGACTTCGAGCTTCCAGCCCTTGGATTCGGCATAATGCTGGTACATACGGAAGAGGTCGCCGGCGAAAATGGCAGCCTCGTCTCCCCCGGTGCCGCCGCGGATTTCCACGAGGGCGTTCTTGCCGTCGTCGGGGTCGGCGGGAATGAGGAGGAGCTTGATGCTCTGCTCCATCTCGGGCAGGCCCGCCTCTATTCCGGAGATTTCCTCCTTCGCCATCTCGCGGAGATCCTCGTCCTTTTCGGTCTGGAGGATTTCGCGCGCAGAGGCTATGTTGTCCAGCATCTTCTTGTACTCGAGACCGGCCTTGATAATGGGCTCAAGTTCCTTGTAATCCTTGTTCAGCTGCACATACTTCTTCATATCCGACATCACGTCCGGGCTCGAAAGCTGGGCCTGGAGCGATGCGAACTTGTCCTGGAGGGAAAGAACTTTCTCGAGTAACTTGGTATCTGCCATCACTTGATCTTTTTAATGTAGCACCTGCGGCGCATATAGGGCTCGTGCTCGTAGCTGTTCCAGATGTTCACGGCGCTGTTGCTCTCGATCTGCGGATTGGAGATGCCCCAGCGCATTCCCACCTTGATGGCGCGGTCGCCCATCTCGCGGTAGTAAACCGCGCTGACTCCCTTGTTCTGCCACTCGGGCACTGCGCCGTTTATCATAAGGTCGGTGGTTTCGAAATTGTGCATAGCGCGAAGCAGATGTATCCAGCCGAAGGGGAAAAGCTTGCCTTTCGCCTTCTGCAGAGCCCAGCTCATGAAGGGGAAGGAGATGGCGAATGCCACGATATTGTCGTTCTCGTCGAGCAGCAGCACGCTGGCCTTGTCGTTGATGAAAGGCATCACTGAAGCCGCTTCCTGCTCGATTTCCTTCTCGGTGAAGGGAATGAAATTGTAGACCGCCTCGGAGAACGAATCGCTGTAGAGGCGGAAGAACTTCTTCACCATTTCGGGGTCCTTCTTGAGCTTGTCGAGGCTGCCGAAATGGAGGTTGTAGCGCTGGATCACGATGTTCGCCACGCGGCGGGCCTTCTCGGGGACGCCGTGGTTCGCGACCATCTTGTACTGTATCCAGTCGCATTCCTTCTCGAAGCCGAGATGCTCCAGAAGGTCGTTGTAGTAGGGATAGTTGTACAGGCAGTTGAACGGAGGGATGTTCTCGTAGCCTTCCACCAGCATTCCCTGTTTGCCCAGGGTGTTGTAATAGAGAGGTCCGTGGATGGTGTCCATCCCCTGGTCCTTGGCCCAGGTCTCGGCCGCCACTATGAGCATATGGGCGACGTCGAGGTCGTTGATGCAGTCGAACCAGCCGAAACGCACGCACTTCTTGTTGTAGCGCTCGTTGTAGCGGGGGTTGATCATAGCGCAGATGCGTCCGACGACCTTTCCGCCGTCGGTGACCATCCACATCTTATGGGTGCAATACTCCAGGGCCGCGTCTTTCGTAAGGTTCTTCACCTCCCAGTTGTGGATTGCCGGCACATACTGCGGGCATCCCTTGTAGAGCTGGTCGGGGAAGCGTACGAAACGCAGAAGGTCCTTCGCGTCGTTGACTTCGATTAAACGGTAATTAGTCATACTGCCAGTTTTAGTACAGACTGCAAAGATACAAAATTCATTTGACAATTCCACATATGGCCGCCTGCGCGCACACGCATCCGAAGACGGCGGGAAGGTAGCTCACGGTGCCGACGTTGCTCTTCTTGTTCCGGCCTTCTTCCAGCACCACGGCCTCTCTGTCGGGCTTTTCCTCGGAATAGACCGCGAGGAAGCCTTCTGCGATGCCGAGACGGTGGAGCCGCTTGCGCAGTTGGTGTGCGAGAGGGCATTCGCGGGTCTTGGAGATGTCGGCGAGCCGCACCTTGGTGGCGTCGGTCTTGGCGCCTGAGCCCATCGAGCTCACGAGCCGCAAGCCATTTTTCAGGCACCACTGTATAAGGGCTATCTTGGGGCTGAGCGTATCGATGGCGTCCACTACGAAATCGGGCTTGAGGCCGCCCAGGAGGGCGTCGACATTCCCTTCGCAGATATATTCCGGAATGATGTCCACAGCCGCCGCGGGGTTGATGTCGCGGATCCTTTCGGCTACGACTTCGCATTTGCCGCGCCCGAGCGTGGAATGGAGGGCGGGAAGCTGACGGTTGATGTTGGAGGCCTCCACGGTATCGGCATCCACCAGCGTGATGTGGCCTACAGCGCTGCGGGCGAGCATTTCGGCGGCGGCGCCTCCCACTCCCCCGACGCCTACCACGAGCACGTGGGACGCCTGAAGTCTGGAGAGCCCCTCTTCGCCGAAGAGCAGGGCCGTGCGTTCCTGCCAGGGCTCCATCAGACTATCTCTATCTGACAGGAGGCCATCGTGTCGAGAGCCGCCCTGTGCTTTTCGGGAGTGACGCCCGCGCAGCAAGCCGCGTTCACCTTGATGTCGGCGTCCTCGTAAAGGGCCGCCTTGCAGATGAGAACGTTGGAGACTACGCAGATATCAGTACAAAAGCCACAAAACTCGACTTCCAGAGGTTTCGGAAGTCCCAGAAGCAGGTCGCGGAGCTCGAACGAGCCGAAGGTGGGCTTTGCAATGAAGCGCACGTCCTTGACGCCTTCCGCCGCTTTCAGCAGGACCGGGCTGACCTTCCAGCCGTCGCTGCCGCGCAGGCAGTGCGGAACGGGCAGTTTCGCCCCTTCACGGGTCTGCATATAGTTATCGGAATGGGTGTCCTGGGTGAATACGAGAAGGTCGAAATCCTTCTTTGCGATGCGCTCCGCGATGAGCGGAACCGCAACCTGGGCTTCTTTGCTGCCGAGCGCCCCGTCGATGAAGTCGTTCTGGGCGTCTATGATTACCAATACTTTCATGATCAGATGGATAAGTTGTGCCAATGGAGGCCGAAACGTTCGAATGCCGCGCGGTCCAGCGCTTCGCGGTCGTCGGGATGCGCAATGCCGATAAGCAGTTTGGCGCGTTCCTGAAGCGACTTGCCGTAAAGATCCACTGCGCCGTATTCAGTGACGATCCAGTGGGCGTCGGCACGGGGCGTTACGACGCCCGCGCCGGGATTCAGCACGGGAACTATCTTGTTCTTGCCCTTCAGCGTGCGGGATGCGAACGCGGTGATGCTCTTGCCTCCCTCGCTCATGACGGCGCCCTTCACGAAGTCCACCTGTCCGCCGGTACCGCTCCAGATGCGGTTGCCTATTGAATCGGCGCAGATCTGGCCGGTGAGGTCCACCTCAACTGCAGAATTGATGGCTTTCATGTGCGGATTCTGGGCGATCACCCAGGAGTTGTTCACGTATTTGATATCCTTCATCAGCACGTCGGGATTGTGGTCGATGAAGGAATACACGTCGTTGCTGCCGAGCAGGAAGCTGGCCACCACCTTGCCCGTGTCTATCTTTTTGCGGGAGCCGTCGATTACTCCGGACTTGATGAGGCGGAGCAGGCCGTCGGCGAACATTTCCGTATGAAGGCCAAGGTGCTTGTGGTCGCCAAGCTGCGCTGCGAGCGCATTCGGCAGGGCGCCGATACCCATCTGGATGCAGTCGCCGTCTTCCACAAGGGCAGCAGCGTTCTTGCCTATGAGCACCTCCGTGGGAGTGGGCTCCGCGAAAGCTGCGGTGACCAGCGGGGTGTCGTCGCGCACCAGGTAGTCGAACTGGTCGATGTTCAGCAGGTCGCCGTATGCGAACGGCACGTTGGGGTTCACGACGCCTATCACTATGTCGGCCGATTCCACGGCTGCAACGCTGCAGTCCACCGAAGTGCCAAGGCTCACGCAACCGTGCTCGTCCGGCAGGGAAACGTTCACCAGAGCGGCTCCGAGGTGGATGTAGCCCTCGCGGTAGAGCTTCTGGCTCTCGCCAAGGTGCACCGGCAGGTAATCCGCCCAACCGCCCTGCACGTTCTTACGCACGTTGGGACCGAGGAAGAAACCCTGGTCGAAGAAGATGCCCGCATAACGCTCCTCGCTGTACGGAGCCGGACCTTCGGTGTGGAAGTGATGGAAATGCAGGTCGCGCACGTCACCCGCATCCGCCCTGCGGCAGAGGGCCTGGATAAGGCAGTGGGGAACGCTTGCTACGCTGGAAAGGTGGATGTGGCTGCCACTTTTGATATGGCTTACGGCCTCGTCGGCGCTTACATAGTGAATAGCTTTCATATCGCAATTTTCAATCTTACAAATATAGCCATTTTTTGCGTAACTTCGCAGCGCTATGCACACAAAGGAAGAAAAGATTCAGGCTTTCAGCCGCGCCCTTGAAGTGATGGACACCCTTCGCGAGAAATGCCCTTGGAACGGTGCCCAG
>JAGABD010000052.1 GCA_017614795.1 Bacteroidales bacterium | reverse complement strand
GGAATACGGTCGTGCGGATGCCCGGCCCGTCGTTTATAGCGAACTCCTCTATGCTGAAGATGGTGCCTTTGCTCATTTCACCTTGTCAAGCTCTGCCTGGAGGAACTCGGAACGGGTCTTTATCCATTCGGCCTCTTTCCAAATCGCGTGGCCGCAGGTGGCGACTCCGAGATGGCGTTTGTCCTTGGTTCCCAGGTTGTTGTAAATAGCAAAGTTGATGTGCGGGGGGCAGGTGGGATCCTGCATTCCCCAGCCCATGTATACCGGGCAGGTCACCTTGTGCGCGAAGTTCTTCACGTCGAAGTACTCCAGCATGTCGTAGAGTGCCTCTTCGCTGATTCCCTGCTCTTTGGCGGCCTTGAGGATCTTGCCCATCGGCCAGCCTGCAATCTTGGCGTAGTCACGGTAGTCCGAAAGGAAGGGCACGCCCGGGGCGATAGCCTTCACCCTCGGGTCGAGGGCCGCAGCGATGAAGCTGAGCGCTCCGCCCTGGCTGTTGCTGTACACAACGAGCCTGTCGGGGTCCGCCTTGTCGAGCGAGAGCACGTAGTCGTTGGCCCTGCGCACGTCGGCGAAAGCTCCGCGGTAGTAGTATTCTTCCTTGGACGTCAGGCCGCGGGTCATCCAGCCGCGCTCCTTGTCCACAAAGAGTCCCTGGCAGCGGATGCTGACGTGGAAGTCGATGCGGTCGGGGTGGGATGCCGGGTTGGCGTATTCGGGCTTGGCGCCGTAGCCCAGCTCGTTCACCCACACGGGGTATTTGCCGGGTTTGCGGGGTATGGTCAGGATACCTCCGGTGATGCCGCCGCCCCAGGATTTGATGCGCACCTCGAAGCACTCGCGGTTCTCGTCGGAATGCTCGGGCACGGGAGTGAGTTCAGCATCGAAAGGTATGTCGGCAAGGCCTGCTATGGTCGATTCCCAGAAAGCGTCGAAGTCGGGCTTGATGACAGCGGGGCTCACTATTTCTTCAGGACGGACGCCGATGAAGAAGGGCTGCTCCTTGCCCACGCTCACCTTGTAGAAGCCGGGCTCGAGTTTGCCGAAATTCACGTCCAGCATATGGTCGCCGTCCACGCTCACCGTCTGGCAGAACACAGTGTCCTTTTTGGGCAGTTGCTGCGAAAGGTCGGTGGTAACCACTACCTTGAGGTCGCCGATGCTGCCGATGAGCGTACGCAGATGGCAGGGGCCGTCGTCGTCGAAGAACCATTCGGGCCTCGTCACCACATAACCGGTGGAGCCGTGGCCGATCTCGACCTGCGACTCGAGGATGACTTCTTCGGCATTGGCGCAGACCTGCACCATATATTTGCCTGCATCGACCTTCCAGTCGTGCTCGTAGATGTCGTAGTGGGCGAAAGCGTCCCTGCCCAGATGAATGGTCACCGTCTGCGACTTGCCGGGGGCGAGCTTGATCTTGTCGAAGCCCTTGAGTTCGCGGACCGGCCTGGGAAGGCTCGGGTTCACGGGGGCCACGTACACCTGCACGACCTCGGACGCGGCAACCTTGCCGGCGTTGGTGATCTTCACGCTCACGTCGTAGCCCTGGCCGGCTTCCGCGACCTTGAGGTCGGAATAGTTGAACTTGCTGTAGCTCAGGCCATAGCCGAAGGGGAACATGGGCTTGGTGCCGAAATGCGCAGCTCCGCGGTAGCCGAGGAAGATGCCCTCGACATAGTCGCACTGAGACAGGCCGTCCCTGGGGTGCGATGCCGGACCGAGATTCTTGAAGATGGGGCTGTAGTAAGGCGTGCTGGGGTTCTTCTCCAGGCTGCCCCAGAAGGTGTAAGGAAGCCTTCCCGAAGGGGAAATCTTTCCTGCGAGGAGCTGGGCGATAGCATCGCCACCGCGCTGTCCACTGTAAAGCGCAAGCATGAACGCGGGCACCTTGTCTATCCATTTGGTGACATCGAATTCGCCTCCGGAATTCGCCACCACGATTACGTTCTTGTTGTATTTGAGCACCTCGGCTATCAGCTCGTCCTGGCCCTCGGGGAGGGTGTAGGTGCGGTCGTCGCCCTCGTGTTCGACCTTGCGCCAGAAGCCGACCGCGACTATGACCGCGCGGGCTTCCTTGAGCTGCTTGGCGTCGGGTTCTGTGAGGAACACGCAGTTGTAGCCCTTGCCGAGCCTCTGCATACCGTCCTTGAGGGGAATCTCGCGGCCGTCGGGCATGTTCACCGCGCCGCTGCCGCCTCCGAACGCAATCCTGTCGGCGTTGGGGCCGATGATCACGATCTTCTTCTTGTTGGGCTTGAGAGGCAGGATGCCGCCCTCGTTCTTGAGCAGCACGGGGGCCTCTGCAGAAACCTCGAAGCTTACCTGGTCGTTCTCGGGATTGTCCTCGGGAATGCTGGTGTCGGGCTTCACTCCGTTCAGGAAGCCGTAGGCGCTGTATACCGAAAGGATATGGATGCACTTCTCGTCGAGTTCACGCTCGGGAATGACTCCGTTGAGCACCATCGGGATGACGAACTCGGGCTTGAAGGCGATGGGATCGGGCATTTCGAGGTCGATGCCGCTGAACGCCCAGAGCAGAGGGTCATAGGACGAACCCCAGTCTGTCATCGCAATTCCCTCGAATCCCCATTTGCGCAGGTTCTCCTTGATGAGCCAGGCATTTTCGGGGGCGTGGGTGCCGTTCAGGGGGTTGTAGCTGGTCATCACGCAGGCCACGTGAGCCTTCTCCACGGCCTTGCGGAACGCGGGGAAGTATATCTCGTTGAGAGTCCTTTCGTCCACGTTGGTGCCTACGCGGTGTCTGTCGTATTCGGAGTTGTTGCAGGCGAAGTGCTTCACTGTAGCCGCCACGCCCTGCTCCTGCATCGCGTCGATGTATTCCGATGAGAGTTCTCCTGCAAGATAGGGGTCTTCGCCGTAATACTCGAAATTGCGTCCGTTAAGGGGCGAACGGTAGATGTTCACGCCCGGGCCGAGCATAATCGCAACGCCGCGAGCCCTCGCATCCTTGCCGATGCCGGCGCCCACCATACGGGCCGCTTCCCTGTTCCAGCTGGCCGCGATTGCCTGTCCGCTGGGATAGAGCGTGCTCTTGGTCTTGTTGCGGACTCCCTGGGGGCCGTCCGCGGTACGGATGACGGGGATGCCGAGCCTCGGAAAGCCGTGGGTATAGAAATGATTCTTGACGTCGCCGCCGATGAGGTCGATCTTCTCTTCGAGAGTCATTTTGGCGACCAGCGACGCGGCCTTGTCCTTGTCCGACTGCTTGATGACGGGTGCGGCTGCCTGCGCAGACACGCTGAGAGCCAGGGATGCAAGGAGGATGTAAAAGTACCTAATCATAATCAGTTTCGAGTGTTATCAATCGGTGTGGCAAAGATAAATGTATTTTCAAAAACCGGTATGCACCGGTCTGATTTTTAAGTGTCGTTAATACCGGTTTCTGCAATCTCACAAATATACTAAGATATTTCGAATATTTTACACCCCCTCCCTCGCCGCCACGACTTTCTCCTCCTTGCGTTTATGTTAAGATATTGATTTATAACGAAGCACTTAGCGAAAACGCGAAGTGGCGCACATCGCGGAGT
>JAGABD010000004.1 GCA_017614795.1 Bacteroidales bacterium | reverse complement strand
GACCTTATGAGCCAGTACGGCAGCCAGGAGAAGTTCCTCGCAGGTATGCCCGACGTGCAGCTTATCCTCAGCAACGGCCGCGCCTACGGCACCAGCGGCCGCATCGACGCGGTGAGCGGCGTCATCGACCAGAGCACCGGCTCCGTGCGTGTGAGGGCCTGCTTCCCCAACAAGGAAAGGATCCTACGCAGCGGAGCGAGCGCCACGCTGGTCATCCCCGTAACCCGCAGGGACTGCATCGCCATCCCCCAGACCGCTACCTTCGAGATTCAGGAGAAGGTGTTCGTGTACAAAGTGGTGGACGGCAAGGCGGAATCCGCCGAAATCAAGGTGCTGGCGCTCAACAACGGCACCGACTATATTGTTGAATCCGGCCTCGAAGTGGGTGAAGTGATTGTGGCTGAAGGAGCGGGACTCATTCGCGAAGGCACACTCATCAGCACTGGGGAGGCCTCTGAATGAACGTACGCAGCTTTATAGACCGCCCCATCCTTTCGGGCGTCATTTCCGTGCTCATCCTTATAGTGGGCCTCATAGCGCTGGTGCAGCTGCCGCTGGAGCGCTTCCCGGACATCGCGCCGCCTACGGTCAGCGTCATCTCCCGCTTCACGGGAGCATCGGCCGAGACCACCCAGAAGAGCGTCGTGGTGCCGCTGGAAGAGTCCATCAACGGCGTGGAGCATATGCTCTATATGACCAGCAAGGCCTCCAACGAAGGGCAGGGGAGCATAACCATCTACTTCGAGCAGGGCACCGACCCCGACATGGCGGTGGTGAACGTGCAGAACCGCGTCTCCGAGGCCACGCCCCAGCTTCCTTCCGACGTCACCAAGTCGGGCGTGACGGTGCGCAAGCGCCAGAACAGCACCCTTATGATAGTCGCCCTCTACAGCCCCAACGACGCCTACGAGAGCAACTTCCTCACCAACTATATGCAGATCAACGTCGAGCCCCGACTCAGCCGAATCCCCGGCGTTGGAGAGGTGAACATCTGGGGCGCCCGCTACTCGATGCGAATCTGGCTGGACCCCGGCAAGATGGCGATGTATTCACTGGTGCCTTCGGACATAGTGAACGTGCTCGGCGAGCAGAACATAGAGTCTCCGACGGGCAAGCTCGGCAGCGAGAGCGAGAACGTCTTCATGTACACGCTCAAGTACCGCGGCCGCTACGAAAAGGAGGAGGATTACGAGAACTTCGTTGTGAAGTCGCTGCCCGACGGCAGCCTGCTGCGCCTTGGAGATGTCGCCAGAGTCGAACTCGGCGCCCTCAGCTATACTTTCTTCAACCAGGTCAACGGCCATCCGGCCTGCAACTGCCAGATAGTGCAGACCTCTGGCTCCAACGCCAACGAGGTCATCATCGCTGTGCAGAAGGTGCTTGACGAGGTCGCCAAGGACCTGCCCAAGGGAATGAAGCTGGAGGTAGTCACGAGCACCAAGGACTTCCTCGACGCGTCCATCGAAGAGGTGGTGAAGACTCTTTTCATCGCCATCCTGCTGGTTGTGCTGGTGGTGTTCTTCTTCCTGCACGACATCCGCGCTACGCTCATTCCGTCCATCTCCATAATCGTATCGCTGGTAGGCACATTCGCCTTCATATATGCCGCAGGCTTCAGCCTTAACCTGCTGACGCTGTTCGCGCTGGTGCTGGTGATAGGCACGGTGGTGGACGACTCCATAATCGTGGTTGAGGCTGTGCAGGCCCGCTTCGACGCGGGATATACCGACTCGCGCCAAGCGGCAATCGACGCCATGAAGGGCCTTGCGGCGGCCATTATCGCCAATACCCTAGTGTTCATGGCGGTGTTCATCCCCGTCTGCTTTATGGGAGGCACTTCGGGCGTGTTCTACACCCAGTTCGGCCTTACCATGGCGGTCGCGGTGGGTATTTCCTGCTTGAATTCGCTCACACTAAGCCCCGCCCTCTGCGCGCTGATAATGCGTCCGGGCGGCGACGACAACAAGCTCCATACGGGCTTCAACAAAGTGTTCTTCCGACTGGTCGATTCCTTCGGAAAGCAGATAGCCTGGCTCTTCAAGCATAAATGGCTCACCTGGATACTTCTCGCCGCTTCGGTGGGAGGCCTCTGGTATATGCTCGTGACCACCAAGACGGGCCTCGTGCCCCAGGAGGACATGGGAACCATCACGGTGGGCGTGCGCGCGGCTCCGGGCACCAACCTCGAGGAAACCTCGCGCATTATGGACCAGGTGGAGGAGGCCATCGTGGACATCCCCCAGCTCCAGCTCTATTCCCGCATAACGGGTTCGGGCGGCAGGGGAGAGTCCAGCGCCGCGGCGGGTAGTTTCACCCTGCGTCTGCGCAACTGGGACCAGCGAAAGGGACCCGGCGACGACGTGCCTTCGATAATGGCTGAGATCTACCGCCGCACGGCACACATTTCGGCCGCCACCATCCGTCTGAACCAGCCTCCGATGATATCGGGCTACGGTATGGGCAGCGGATTCGAGCTCTACGTCCAGGACAAGAAGGGAGGCACCATCGAGGACCTCTTCAAGTATACCAAGCAGTTCATCCGCGCCCTCGACGAGAGGCCTGAGATTTCGCGCGCCTACACCAACTTCGACACCAAGTATCCGCAGTATACGGTCGAGGTGGACGCGGCCCTCTGCAAGCGCAACGGGGTGTCGCCGAAGGAGGTTCTGAGCGTGCTCTCGTCCTATCTCGGAGGCAATTACGCGTCCAATTTCAATAGGTTTACAAAGCTGTACCGAGTGATGGTGCAGGCTTCTTCCGAGTATCGCGAGGACCTCGCCGCCATCGACAATATGTACGTCCGCAACAGCGCGGGGGAGATGTCGCCCATCAGCCAGTACCTGACCTTCACGAAGGTCTACGGTTCCGAGACCCTGGAGCGCTTCAACCTCTTCCCCGCGATTGCGGTCTACGGCCAGAACGGCCACGGCTACAGTTCCGGCCAGGCCATCAAGGCCATCCGTGAAGTCGCGCGCGAGACTCTGCCCGAAGGCTACGGCTACGAGTTCGGCGGAATGTCGCGTGAAGAGGCGGCGGGAGGCACCAGCAACACCGCTATGATATTCCTCCTCTGCCTCGTTTTCATCTACTTGATACTCTGTGCGTTGTACGAGTCGCTTATGATTCCTCTGGCGGTCATCCTGTCCGTCCCGATGGGACTTGCGGGAAGCTTCCTCTTCGCGCAGATGTGGGGACTCGAGAACAATATCTACCTGCAGATCGGGCTCATAATGCTCATCGGCCTTCTGGCGAAGACCGCCGTGCTTGTCACCGAGTACGCGTCACGCCGCCGCGCCATAGGAATGAGCATCACGGGAGCCGCGCTTTCGTCGGCCAAGGCCCGTCTGCGCCCGGTCCTTATGACTTCGCTCACTATGATTATCGGCCTCCTGCCTCTCGTGTTCGCGAGCGGCGTTGGCGCCAACGGAAACCGTTCTGTGGGCGTCGGAGCGGCCGGAGGAATGCTTGTGGGCACTATCGCCATCCTGTTCCTGACGCCGGTGTTCTTCACCATCTGCGAGTACATCCAGGAGCGTTTCGGCAAAAGAAGAAAGGAGGGGAAGTTATGAAAAAGCTGTTTTTGATTGCCTCGGTGCTGCTGGTTGCGGGCTGCGGGCTTTACAGGAAATATGACACCCCGTCCTTCGACGGCATCAAGGCCGCCGAAGAAGTGAAGCTCATAGGCTGGCGGGAGATGTTCGCGGACCCGCTGCTTCAGAGTTTGATCGAGACGGCCCTGAAGAACAATGTGGATGTGCAGGCGGCCCTGCTCCGCGTCGACCAGGCCCGGGCTTCGCTCGCCGCTTCCAAGGCCGCATACTGGCCTTCGCTGTCGGTCAACGCCGGCGCCGGTGTGCCCAATACTCCGCTCGACGGCACTCCTTCAGGCTATCTTACGCTCGGGGCCCGTGCCGACTGGCAGCTCGACATTTTCGGAGCCAGGCTGAATGCCCGGCGCAGCGGCGCCGCGGCCCTTGCACAGCGCGAGGCCTACGCCCAGGCTGTGCGGGCCGACCTGATCGCATCCGTAGCCGAATACTATTACAGCCTCGCGTCCCTCGACGAGCAACTTCGCATAAGCGAGGAAGCCCTGCTGACCTGGGATTCGACCATAAAGGTGCTTTCTTCCCTCAAGGCCGCCGGCAAGACCAACGAGGTCGCCGTGCTCCAGGCCGAGGCCAGAAGGCTCAAGATAGAGGCCTCCGTGGTGAGCCTGCGCAAGTCCATCGTGGATGCCGAAACGGGCCTGGGACTGTTGCTTGGCGCCGAAATCAAGGATGTCAAGCGGGACAGCCTCGTTTCCGCCGTGTTCCCCGCGTCGTTCCTCGACGGCATTTCGCTGGGGACAGTAGCGGCGCGTCCGGATGTGAAGCAAGCCGAGGCGGCTCTGGCCGCAGCGTGGTACGATGCGAATGCGGCAAGAGCGGCGCTGTATCCTACTCTGAGCCTGTCCGGAACGCTGGGATGGACGTCGACCAACGGAACTATTTCGGATCCGTCGAGCTGGATTTGGAACGCGCTGGCTTCTCTTACCCAGCCGATAATCAACGGGCGGGCTGCCAAGAGCAAGAGCCGGATAGCGAAGGACGAAGCCGAGATTGCGAAACTGCAGTACCGTCAGGCGCTGCTGCGAGCGGGGGCCGACGTGAACAAGGCCCTGGCGGCGTGCCAGGCGGCGCGCGAGCGGATTACGCTCGGCGAGCAGCAGCAGGAGGCGCTTCGCCAGACCGTGGAGCGTATCGAGCTCCTGATGCGCTATTCGACCACCACTTACCTCGAAGTCCTCACAGCCCAGCAGTCGTTCCTCGACGCCGAACTCGGCCTTGTCGCCGACAAAGCCTCGCTGGCCAGCGCCTCAATCGCCCTGTTCAGGGCCGTTGGTGGCGGCGCGGATTAACCCTCCGCGTCGGCCAAAGGGCCGTCCAGAGTCCCGCAAGGGGAGCTCTAGCCGGCATTGGCCGTCCCGAAAAGCCAGCGCACCCGCGCTTTATTCCAGTGAATTAAGGAAGGTTTCGACCGCGGCGAAGGAGCCGTGGGCGAGGGTAGCCCAGAAGTTGTCGTACTCGGCCTGATGGTCGCTCCCGGCCACGTCGCTGATTATGCGAAGGCTCAGGAATGGCAGCTTGTTCATCGCGCAAACCTGTGCGATGGCTCCCGATTCCATATCGACGCAAAGCGCATCGGGGAAGTGCGCCAGAATGGCGTCGCCCTCTTCCTTGGTGGAAATGAAGAAATCGCCGCTGGTCACGAGTCCGGTCTTGATTCCGGGCACGGCCTTGGCGGCCTCCAGCAGGTCCTCGTCGCACTTGAAGCGCTCCGGAAGCCCCTGCACCTGGCCATATGCGTTGCCCTCTCCGCACCACACGTCGTGGTACACCACCTCGGTTGCAGCCACCACGTCCAGCGTCTTCAGCTCGGGCACCAGTCCTCCCGCCACGCCGGTGTTCACCAGCGCGTCGAGCTGATATCCGGCGATGAGTTCGGCAGCCTTGAGCGCCGCGTTCACCTTGCCTATGCCGCTGTGGGCCAGTACGATGCTGTTTTCTCCGATGCTGCCCCAGTCCCTGCCGCCGAGAAGCCGGCGCAGTTCGTCGTATTCGCGGTCGAGAGCCGCTATGATGCCAATCTTCATAAAAATTGCGTATATTTGTTTGCTAACAAAGTTAATAAACCTTTAATTATTTATAGGTATCATGAAAAAGTTTTTTACAGTTATCGTAGCGGCGTTCGTCGCAGTCGCGGCACACGCTCAGTTCTATGCCGGAGGTAGTCTGTCGTTCCATAGCGGTGACAACAGCCGCATTTATGTTGCCCCCGAAGCAGGTTACAACTTCAACGACAATTTCGCGGCAGGCGCGGTAGTTTCTCTGGACCATTCCAAAGACATAGCCACCATACTGTCGCTCAGCCCTTACATCCGTTGGACCTTCGCCGACTGGGCTCCGGTAAAGTTCTTCCTTGACGGTGGCCTCATGTTCGACAGCGTATCCCTTGACGAGAAAACCTGGGGCGAATCCAAGACCTACAGTGCCATCGAAGTTGGCGTAAAGCCCGGCATCGCGGTTCCGCTCAACGAGAGCCTTCAGCTCGTAGCTCACCTCGGATTCGTGGGCGTCTGCGCAGCTGACGACAATCTCCAGCGCTTATATGGTTACGACGACGGCGTAGTAGCGTATCTCGGGAGCAAAGACTTGAGCATAGGCATCTTCTACTGCTTCTAGAAGATATGATAACCGCTATAACCTTTCTTTCGCTTTTGGCGGCGCTTCCGCCCCATCTTGACCTCCAAGCCACATCGGTTAACGCCCAGACGCTCCGCACCGAGACGGTGTTCTTCCCGACCGAGGAGCAGGCTCTGACGAAACGCTTCGAAGAAAGCCCCTGGTATCTCGGCCTGAACGGCACCTGGGATTTCGCATATTTCGACGACCCTGCTGAGAGCGAAGACGCCCAACTTACCGGTTCGCTGGTGCTTCCGGAGCGCATAAAATGGCATAAGATAAACGTCCCCGGCAACTGGGAACTGCAGGGTTTCGGCACCGCGATCTACCGCAATACCGCCTACGAATTTTCCGCTCCGAGGCCGACGCCTCCGGAGCTCCCGAAGGCGATTCCTCTCGGCGTGTACCGTCGCAGCTTCACTGTTCCGGCGGACTGGGACTCCAAGGACGTCTACCTGAACATCTGCGGCGCCAAGGCCGGCGTTTATGTCTATTTGAACGGCGAATTCATCGGCTATAACGAGGACTCCAAGGACCTCGCCCGCTACGATTTGGGCTCTTGTCTCAAGGAAGGAAAGAACGAGCTTGTGCTTAAGATATATCGTTGGAGCACAGGCAGTTACCTGGAGTGCCAGGACTTCTGGCGCATATCCGGAATAGAGCGTGACGTGTACCTTTCCGCCGAGTCCGCGCCGCTGTGTTGCGAGGAGTTCGAGTACGGTTTCGATTTCAATGTGGTTTCCACGCTCGACGCGGACTGCAAGGACGGCATCTTCCGGCTCGAGAGCACAGCTCCCGTCTCCTACAAGCTTCTTGACAAGGACGGCAGCGTGGTGGCGCAGGGCGACCGTGGCAGCAGCCATCCGGAGGCCCGCATCCCGAACGTGCGCAAGTGGAGCGCCGAGACTCCCGAACTCTACACCCTTCTCATCGAAAAGGAAGGGGAGTTCACACGTTTCGACGTCGGTTTCCGGCGATTCGAGATCAAGGGAGACGTATTTTACCTCAATGGACAGCCCATTATCTTCAAGGGCGTCAATCTGCACGAGCACAACCCCTTCACGGGCCACTATACCGACCGCGAGTACATTCGCAGAAACCTTCAGGTGATGCGCGAGCTCAACGTCAACGCCATCCGCACCTGCCATTATCCGCAGAGCCGCGCGTTCTACGAACTTTGCGACAGCCTGGGCTTCTATGTGTACGACGAGGCAAACCTCGAGAGCCACGGAATGGGCTACGGCCCCGAGTCTCTCGCCAAGCATCCCGAGTGGCTTCCGAAGCATTTGCAGCGCGTTCAGAACCTGTACTGGCGCACCCGCAACTATCCTTGCGTGACGCTGTTCTCCCTCGGCAACGAGGCCGGCAACGGAGTTAATTTCGTGGAGTGCTACAAGCTTCTCAAGGAGATGGAACTCCGTGGCATGAACCGCCCTGTCGTCTATGAACAGGAGTGCGGAGGCCCGACTTCCGATTTCCTTAACCCGATGTATCCCGATGCCAAGTGGTTCCGCGACCACGGCGAGAATCCTGTCGGCAAGCCCTGCGTCCCTTGCGAGTATTCGCATGCGATGGGCAATTCCAACGGTTCCATCGATCTTCAGTGGCAGGCAATCTACAAGTACGAGAACCTCCAGGGAGCGTTCATCTGGGACTGGATCGACCAGGGATTCGAGGAGAAGGACCGCCTTGGCCGCAAGTATTGGACTTACGGCGGCGACTACGGCCCGGACAATTTCATTTCCGACTACGACTTCCTCATCAACGGTGTCGTCGGGCCCGATATGGTCCCGCATCCCGCCGCCGCAGAGGTCAAATACTGGCATCAGAACGTCTGGGTGACGCGTTGCCCCGGCGAAGGTGGACGCTATCGCATCGAGAACCGCTTCTACTTCCGCAGTCTCGAGGGGCTGAGCCTTCTCTGGGAGGTGCATTCCGCCGGCAGGCTTTCCGCTTCCGGCCGCAAGGCCCTCTTCGCTCCCGCCCGGGGAGAGGAGTTCATCGACATCGAGCTTCCCACCCAGGAGGACGGACCGCTTTACGTCAATTTCAAGGTCGTGACCACCGCTCCCGAACCGCTTCTGCCCGAAGGCTTTGTAATTGCCTCTGCGCAGGATCTCGTGAGCACCGACGGCAAGGCTCCCGACTTTGCCAAAACCAAGGTCAAGGGCCATTCAGTGCGTGTTTGCAAGCGCTGGGGAAAGCAGCTCGTCATCGCGAAAGTTGCCGATGCCAAGATGGTTTTCTGCCCCCGTACCGGGCGCCTTCTCAAGTATAAGGTTCGCGGCAGGAATATGATTTCCAAACGCTACGGCCTGCAGCCCAACTTCTGGCGCGCACCGGTCGACAACGACTGGGGCGACGGAATGCCCAAGCGTGCCGGAGCGTGGAAACTCGATTCTCTGCAGGTTGCCAATGTCGAGGCTCTCGGCTTAGGGGAGGGGGCTCTCGTGAGCGTCGATTATCTGCTGCCTTATGGCTGCAGGATGACTGTGAAGTATCTCCTTCAGAACGACGGCCGTCTGCATATCGATTCCGAGTTCAAGGGCAATCCCGATTCGCATTGCGACATCCCCAGAATCGGCTTCAGGACACGTCTGAGCCGTCGCGCAGACCGCTTCCGCTATCTTGGACGCGGACCCGAAGAGAACTATTTCGACCGCAAGACCGGCACCTTCTTCGGAGAATGGGAAGCCCGCGCGTCCGAGTCGCTCGCGCCCTATGTGCGTCCGCAGGAATCCGGGCATCACACTGATACCCGCTGGCTTCGCGCGGGACGCCTCCTGGTGGTAGCCGATTCGCTCTTCGAGTTCAACGCGCTGCGAGTTTCCATCGAGGATCTCGACCCTCGTCCCGACCTTTCGGGCGTGGTGATTCCCAAATGGGAAGGCGGTGTCGACGAGTGGTGGCTTGGTGCCGAGAAGGATGCTTTCGCGCCGCTTCGCGCCGAGTTCACCAAGCGTAAGGCGATGTTCCGCACCAAACCCGGCTGGGGCGAAGTTCTCAAGGGAGAGCAGCCTCTGGACAGCATCAAGGTGGAGAAGGTCGCGCACGTCAACGATGTCCGCAACCGCCGCTACGTGGAGCTCTGCATCGACTACGGTATGACCGGCATCGGCGGCTACAACTCCTGGCGCCAGCGCCCCGAGCCTTCCCGCACTCTCTGGTCCGACCGCGACTACCACTTCGGCTTCACCCTCGGCCTGGCGCGGTAGATTCATTCTTAGCATTTGAAGTGCCAAAAGGGCATTTCAAATAATGACCTGTTATTCGGCTAGTCTAGATAACAGGTCATTAGCGTTAGTAGCCTCCATTAAGGCAACTCCGAACCACTTTTTGCCAAGGTCTTTCAGCGAAGCTCCAACCAAATATACATCGTCATCGACTATCAGGAATCTATCGTGTGACTTTTTGAAGATAATCACATTAATCGCATGATATTGTTTGTTGTGTTTGAGCAAATCAAGCTTGAACTGTTTCGAGACCTGTTGAGTGTAAATCACTGCTGAAACCCCGTCAGAACGCTTATCGAACATAGTGAGAACAGTATCGTCTATGTAGTTGTCGATAAGGATCAGTCTCGTTTTGGCGCGCTTGATCAGTGCGCAGATGAATTGGTATGCGTCGTAGATTTGGCCGTCGAAGAAGATGCCCTGCGCAGGAGGTAGTGACGTCTTGATGAAGAACTCGAGCTTTTCTTCCGTTTTTGACACTCTTCTTTCGAGTTGTTCCAAACGCGGATTGATAGCATAGCCTTTTATAAGGTATTCCTTAAGAACAGTGTTGGCCCATTGCCTGAATCGGGTGCCTCGAATGGATTTGACGCGATAACCTACGGATATAATAACGTCAAGGTTGTAAAGGACAACATCTTTGATTTGCCTAAACCCTTTCACTCGTCCATATTCCCCGGTACGTGCAAATTTTGCACACACCAAGGAAGGAATTAGTTCCCCTTCCGAAAAGATGTTTTTTATGTGTCTTCCTATGACTGTCCTGTCGCGCCCAAACAGCGACGATAGTTGGTTGATTGTCAACCAAACTGTTTCGTTTTCCAACAAGACCTCAAGCCTGGTAGAATCATCAGGATTGTAAATAACTATTTCACCATATCCTTCAGGTTTTAACTCATTGCAGTTTAGGATTGCTTCTGAGATTATGGGATTGTGCTCTTTTGTTGTGTCTTTCGCTTTCATACGTTGTATTATAGTTTTAACCGCAAGTATAGGAAGTAAACATATATGAAACCCGTTTTTAAAGATTTATAGTAAAACTTTTTATGTTTTCGTAGGTGTTAAAATAAAATTTATATGAGCATATATTGGACGCAGCGGGGGAGGGCAGGCCCTCGGTCTCCTGCTTCGCAAAAGGGCTCGCCTTGCTCCGGGCCCTGACGGCTCACTAGTATCACGCCCCTTCGGGGCCTCCCAAATCTCTCGCCGTCCGGGACGGGCCCTCCGCTGCACCTCGCCGGGAGCCTTTT